>JAUXEE010000009.1 GCA_030618065.1 Gemmatimonadota bacterium | reverse complement strand
TCCACGTGCGCACCGAAGCCATTCGGAACTTCTCCATCATCGCCCATATCGACCATGGGAAATCCACCCTTGCCGACAGGCTCCTGGAGCGGACTGGCACCCTTCACCAACGCGAGATGCGGGACCAGGTTTTGGACACCAATGAGTTGGAGCGAGAGCGCGGCATCACCATCAAACTCCACGCCGTTCGAATGGACTATCTGGCCCCGGATGGCGAGGCCTATGAGCTGAACCTCATCGACACTCCGGGCCATGTGGACTTCAGCTACGAGGTCTCCCGGTCTCTGGCCGCATGCGAAGGTGCCATCTTGGTTGTCGACGCGAGTCAGGGGGTCCAGGCGCAGACTCTCTCGAACCTCTTTTTGGCCCTGGACGCCGACTTGGAGATCATTCCCGTCCTGAACAAAATCGATCTTCCCGGGGCTGAGCCCGAGAGGAGGAGGGACGAGCTCGCCGACCTTTTGGGGGTGGAGCCGAATACGATCCTTCTGGCAAGCGCCAAAGAAGGGAAGGGAATCGATCCAATCCTCGAAGCCATCGTGGAGAGGATCCCCCCTCCGGTTGGCCAGAGAGATGCTCCCCTCCGGGCCCTCATCTTCGATTCCTACTATGATCAATATCTTGGGGCCGTTCCCAGCGTCCGGATGGTTGATGGCGTTCTGAAAGCAGGAATGAAGGTCACCTTCGGAAACGTCAAAGCCAGGTATGAGGTGGACGAGGTGGGGTACCTTCGACTGGGTCGAATGGCCCAACCCGATCTGGGGCCCGGGGAGGTTGGCTACCTGGTGGCGGGAATCAAGGAGGTCTCCCACACCCGGGTGGGGGACACCATCCTGGATGCGAGTGAAGTGGCGTCGGAGTTGCTCCCGGGGTACCAGGATGTCCATTCCATGGTCTTCGCCGGGCTGTACCCCTCGGACGCTGACGATTACGAGAGCCTCCGGGACGCGTTGGATCGCCTGATCCTCAATGACGCCAGTCTCCATTCCGTACCGGAGACCTCCAACGCCCTTGGATTCGGGTTCCGGTGTGGATTCCTTGGCCTCCTACATATGGAGATCGTCCAGGAGCGCCTCGAACGTGAATTCGGAGTGAACCTCATCACCACGGTCCCGAACGTCGAGTACCATGTAGCTTTGACCGATGGGACCCGGGTGAAGGTGGAAAACCCTGCGAGTTTGCCCCCGGTCGGCAGGGTGGCGGACATTGGCGAGCCCGTGGTGAAGGCCAGGATCGTTTGTCCTGCCGAGTACATCGGAAACGTCCAAAAGCTCTGCCATGACCGCCGGGGCGTATTCTGCGGCATGCACTATCTGGATCCGAAGAGAGTGGAGTTGGACTATGAGCTTCCCCTCGCCGAGATCGTGTTGGATTTCTATGACCGACTGAAATCAGGAACTCGAGGGTATGCGGGCCTCGACTATGAGTTCCTGGAGTTCAGGTCTGCGGATCTGGTGAAATTGGACATCCTGGTCAACGGGGATTCGGTGGATGCCTTCAGCGTCATCATCCACCGGGACAAAGCCTTCGAACACGGCCGGGACATGGTGGTGAAATTGAAGAAGCTCATCCCCCGGCAGCAGTATGAAGTCGCTCTCCAGGCGACCATCGGAACGCAGGTCGTCGCAAGGACGAATGTGAAGGCACTCCGAAAAAACGTGACTGCCAAGTGCTATGGCGGGGACATCACTCGGAAAAGAAAATTGTTGGAGAAGCAGCGGGCCGGCAAACGCCGAATGAAGCAGGTGGGTTCGGTGGAAATCCCCCAGGAAGCCTTTCTCGCGGTTCTCTCCCTCGAGGATTGACCATGGACCTTTCCGTCATTCTGTCCACCTACAACAAGGTGGAGTGGCTGGAAAAAGTACTGTGGGGTTACAGGCAGCAGGATTTCAGGGATTTCGAGCTGGTCATCGCCGATGACGGTTCCAGGGAAGACACCAAAGAGCTGATCCTGGGCTTCGCCCGGGAGAGCGATTTCCCCATCCGGCATATCTGGCATCCCGATGAAGGGTACCGGCGTTCCATCATTCTGAACGCGGCGATTCTGGCATCGACAGGTGAATACCTCGTCTTTTCGGATGGGGACTGCATCCCCCGCCGAGATTTCGTTCGGACCCATCGGGAAATGGCCAAGCCACGGTGTTTTCTTTCAGGCGGATCGGTGTACCTCTCCATGGAAGTGAGCGAAGCGATTGCCGTCGATGATGTGGTTTCCGGCCGTTTTGCCGACCCGGGATGGCTCAGGGTAGAGGGGCAGAAGTTGGGGCGGCACCGGCTCCGGCTTCTTTCCAGGGACTGGAGAGCGACCTTCCTGGATCATATCACTACCACGAATCCCACCTGGAACCTGAACAACTCATCCACCTGGCGAGAGTGGGTTTTCGCCGCGAACGGGATGGAAACCGAGATGCAGTATGGGGGGGCCGACCGGGCCTTGGGATCCCGGTTGGAGAACCTCGGGCTTCGGGGGAGACTGGCTCGGTTTCGGGCCGTCCTTCTTCACCTTGATCATGATCGGCCCTACAAGACCAGAGAGTCCATCGAGAAAAACAAGGGGATTCGTGGCAGGATTGTGGAGGATGGGGAGACCAGAGCCCGTGACGGGTTGAACGAGCTGAGTGCTCGAAGGGCGGCCGGGGGATTTCTGGAGTTTGGGCCAGGAAGGGAGAAGGGGGCGGAGCCCCTCTGGAATTCTGAAACTGCGGCTGGGGGTGTACGAACCCAGGCCGAAGGGAGAAAGATCTGAGATGCCCGAAGATCCTCGGTGGATTGTGGGTTTGGACATCGGTGGAACCAACATGGTGGTGGGCTTGGTTCCCTTTGCGGGGGGAGAGCCTCTGGGTGTGCGAAAGCTTCTGACCCTTCCCGAGGCCGGTGGGGAAGAGGTGATAAGGAGGGCCGTGGAGGCGGCAGAGGAGTCCATGGAGGAGGTCTTCAGGACGGAGGGCGGGACTCGTGATCAGGTTGCAGGAATCGGCATTGGGGCCCCTGGTCCCCTCAATCGGGAGACCGGGGTCCTGGTGGAAGCTCCCAACCTGGGGTGGAGGGACTTCCCCCTCAGGAGTCTGGTTTCCGGGGGGGTGAGGCTTCCTGCGGCCGTGGATAACGATGCAAACTGTGCTACCTACGGTGAGTATTGGATGGGGGCCGGACGGGGCTCGGCTACCTTGGTTGGCCTTACCCTGGGGACGGGGATCGGTGGGGGCTTCGTGGTCAACGGGGAGATTCACCATGGAGCTTCGGATGCGGCGGGTGAGTTCGGACATATTACCATCGACTCCACGGGCAGGAAGTGTAAGTGCGGGAACTACGGGTGCCTGGAAGCCTACGCCTCAGGCCCGAATATCGCGGCAAGGGCTGTGGAAGGGATCGAGGCTGGGGTCGAGTCGGTTCTGGTGGAGCTCGTGGATGGAGATTTGAAGAAGATCACCGCAGCCACCGTTTACGAAGGGGTAATCTTGGGTGATCCATATGCTCACGAGGTCATGAAGGAGACCGCGAAGTTTCTGGGAGTGGGAGTCGCGAACCTTATCAATGCATTGAACCCCGATGTCATCGTCATTGCAGGAGGTGTCACACGGGCCGGTGATCACCTTTTCGTGCCCCTCAGGAAAGAGGTTCGTCGTAGGGCCTTCCGCTCCGCCGTCGAGGCCTGTCGAATCGTTCCGGCGGCTCTACCGGAAACGGCGGGGGTGATCGGGGCGGCGGGGATCTTCAAGAAAGAAGTCTTCGGGTTTATCTGATTGCCGGATAATGACGGTTCGAGAATACAACCCTGCAAAAGGACCTCCTTCGGGGGTTGGAGAGACACACCCTCCTCGGCCGTTTCGTCTGGGAGTGATGGGAACGTTGGTTTGGGACCGGATTTTGGATCGGGACGGCCGGAGGGAGCCGGTGGAAGAATGGGGAGGAATCTCCTATGCCATGGAGGCCCTCAGTGTAGTGCTGCCTGAAGAATGGGTCATGAAGCCCATTCTGAAGGTGGGAGTAGACCTGGCAGAACGAGCCCTCGATTACCTCGGCTCCATCCCCCGGGTGGAGACGGAACCCGGTGTCAGGGTCGTACCATTCCAGAACCATCGAGTGGAGCTCCGCTACGAGGATCAGACACGAAGGGTCGAGCGGCTGGCGGGGGGTGTGCCTCCTTGGACATGGGAGGAATTGGAACCTTTCTTGCGAGAGGTCGACGCCCTCTATCTGAACTTTATTACAGGGTTCGAAATGGGCGTCGAGACGGCCCAGCACTTCAGGGTGCGGTTTCCGGCCCCACTCTACGCCGACCTCCACTCCCTCTTCCAGGGAATCTCGTCCAATGGGTATCGGTTCCCCCGGGAGCTGCCCGGGTGGGGTGCCTGGTTCCGGGCTTTCGATGCCGTCCAGATGAACGAAGAGGAGTTCGAGCTCATGGGGCGTTCCTGGGGAGATCCCTGGGAGCTGGCCGCCCATACGGTGGGCCCGGAACTCAAGCTTATCACCGTGACCCTGGGCCCCAAGGGCGCCGCCTATGTCGCGGCCCCCGAGTTCTCGTCCAACCCGGAGTCTTGGCCAGGGACCCGGAGCTCACTCAGTTCTGGGGGAGCGACTCGGACGGGCAGATCGCCCCTGCCGGATGACCCTTTGTCGGGTGACCCTACTGGTTGTGGAGACGTGTGGGGAGCTACTTTCTTTGCGCGGCTCCTCGGTGGCTGCTCCCTGGAGGGGGCCATGACAGGGGCGAACCTCCTGGCGGCCAAGAATGTGGAGCATCGGGGGGCTCGGGGCCTTCGCCACCACCTCCGAGGGGTTTTGGGGCCCTGAATCCTGGAAATGCCCCCCTTTCCGGTGATGCTTCAAGGCCGGGGAGGGGATCCCTCGATCGATTGGAGTGCCATTGCAGATCATCCCCGTACCGGGAACGCTTGACGCCGCCTCCTTCGACCAATTGGCCAAGGAGTTGGCCAAGAGTGGGGAAGGGAAGGTCCTTTTCGATGGCCGGCACCTGAGATGGGTAGATCCGGGCGGCATCATTGGACTATTGGCCGCTGGAACCGTCGCCAGGGATCGGCAGGGAACTCCCCCAAAGCTCCAGCTCCTGGAGGGAGCGGACGTCACGAAGTACCTGGCCCGGATGCGCTTCTTCGAAGTCGCGGAGTCGGTCTTCGACCTCGAGGTGAGACCTCCTCGCCGGTCTTGGAGCAGCTCCGACGTTCTGTTGGAAATCACGCCCATCAACACGAATCCGGATATTCACGCGGTAGTGGACCGGGTGCAGCAACAGGCAGGGGCCATTCTCTCCAAAACCCTGAACTACCCGGCCTCGGCCGTGGTCCAGTTCAGTGTCATCCTCTCCGAAGTGTGCCAGAATATCATCGAGCACGCTGAGGCTCCCGGGTGGGTTTCTGCCCAGACCTACACGTGGGCGAAAAGGTTGGGGAGACAGGTCCTGATTCTGAGTGTGGCCGATGTGGGCAAGGGCTTTCGGGGATCTCTGGCGGACACCCATGCCACCCGCTTCGGGAATCGCTGGGGAGATGCCACCGCGTTGGAAGCGGCTTTCATCCACGGACTCACCAGGTTTCCGGACTCCGGGCGGGGCCAGGGCATTCAACAGATAAGGAAACAGGTTCGGCGCTGGGAGGGTGCCATCTCCATTCGGAGCGGTACCGCCCGGATCGCCGACGTTCCGAGCTGGGACGATACGCCTCCTCTGGAAGAAAATCTCCCCCCCTTCCCAGGGGCTCAGATCCACATCATCCTACCGGCTCAGGTTGTGGACCATGCCTGATTTTGAAGTGGATCCGGTCTCCATCGATGTGGGGCGCCTGGTGCGGAGGAATGTTGCTTCTCTCTACTCTTCTCTCGTGACTCGCCCGACGGGCCAGGCCGTGCGGTTGGCCATTGAGAACGTTCTGGCGGAGGAGGCTGGCCCGGTGAGCCTCTCGGTCATCGACCTCTCCCATGTGACCGTCATCGACTTCTCATGTGCCGACGAGGTCGTAGCCAAGCTTCTTCTCCGGTTTCTGGAGGACGATCGGCCCAGGGACGCCTTCTTCGTTTTCAGGGGAATCCGGGAGCTACACCGGGATCCCATCGAGGTGGTGCTGGAGCGACAAACCCTGGCGGCGGTGTCCGAAACCGAGTCGGGGGCCTACGAGGTCATCGGCTCCACTTCCTGGGAGGAGCTGAAAGTTTGGCAAGCATTGGAGGGTAGGGGCCGGGTGAAGCCCAAGGAGGTTCATGATTTGGTGCCGGGAAATGGCGTGGAAGAGACCCTGGGATCTCTGGTTCGGCGTCGTCTCGTGTTCCGGAATCCCCTGTCAGGGGAATACCAAGCCCTCAGCGACCTTCTGCACTGTCTGACCTGAGGCTCCCGCCCAGGAAAACACCGATGGCCCGGGAGGCATCCCCCGGGCCATCGGCTCCTCACCGAGGAGCGGCATAGCCGTCCCTTCTCGCTATTCAGCTTCCATGTACGGGTAGCCGTATGCTGTCGGGGAGACGAAGGTCTCCTTGATAGTCCGGGCCGAAACCCATCTCAACAGGTTCATCTTCGATCCTGCCTTGTCGTTGGTCCCACTCGCCCTGGCTCCCCCGAAAGGTTGCTGGCCAACCACGGCTCCGGTGGGCTTATCGTTGATGTAGTAGTTTCCTGCCGCGAAGCGCAGGGCCCGGTTCGCTTCCAAAAGGGCCTTTCGGTCCCTGCTGAAAACGGCTCCGGTAAGGGCGTACTCGCCGGTCTGGTCCACCAAGGTCAGGGTTTCGGACCATTCGGCGTCCGGATAGACGTACACCGTTACCACCGGTCCGAAGATCTCGTCGCACATGCACTCCACATCCGGCTTCTTGGCCAGAACGATGGTGGGCCTGATGAAGTATCCCTTGGAGTCATCGAAGGTCCCGCCAGCGACGATCTCCGAGTCGGCTGACGCATGGGCTCGTTCGATGTAGCCGGTGATCTTGTCGTATGCTGCCCTGTCGATGACGGCTCCCATGAAATTCCGGAAGTCCCGGACATCTCCCATGCTGATGCGTTCGGTCTTCTCGATGAGGGTGTCCTTGATCCGGTCCCACAAGGATTCGGGGAGGTAGACCCGGGAAGCGGCGCTGCATTTCTGGCCCTGGTATTCGAACGCGCCCCGGATAATGGCCGAAATGACAGCCTCGGGATCCGCAGACGAATGGGCGATGATGAAGTCTTTCCCCCCGGTTTCCCCAACCACCCTGGGATAACCGTCGTACGCGTCGATGTTCTCTCCGACGGCGGTCCACATGCTCTGGAATACCGGCGTGGATCCGGTGAAATGCACGCCCCCGAAGGCCGGGTTGGTGAAGACCTGGCGAGTGATCTCAGCCGAGTTTCCGGTGATGAAGTTGATGACCCCAGGGGGTAGGCCCGCCTCCTCGAGGAGCTTCTGGATGTAGTAGCTGGAGAGGAGAGAGGTCCGTGCCGGTTTCCAGAGCACCGTGTTCCCCATCAGGGCCGGTGCGCTGGGGAGATTCCCGGCGATGGAAGTGAAGTTGAAGGGAGTGATGGCGTAAATGAACCCTTCGAGGGGCCGATACTCCATGGAGTTCCAGATTCCCTTCGACGAAATGGGTTGCTCCTCGTAAAGCTCCTGGGCGAAAGAGCAGTTGAAGCGGAAGAAGTCCACCAGCTCGGCTGCAGCGTCGATCTCGGCCTGATGGGCCGTCTTGCTCTGCCCAAGCATGGTGGAGGCGTTCACCGTTGAGCGCCAACTCGTTGCCAATAGCTCGGCCGCCTTCAGGAAGACCGCGACTCGGTCCTCCCATGGCCAGGCTGCCCACTCTTTATGGGCTTCCTGGGAGGCCTGAATGGCCTTCTTGATCTCATCGGGACCAGCCCTATGGTAGGTAGCCAGCACATGGCTGTGGTCGTGGGGCATGACGAGGTTGGCGGTGTCGCCGGTTCGGACCTCTTCTCCACCGATGACGAGGGGGATGTCCACAACCTGGTCGGCCATCTCCTCCAGCTTCCTCTTCAGCTCTTCTCTTTCCGGGCTCCCGGGAGCGTGGTCAAGGATGGGCTCATTGATTGGCTCGGGAACTTGCAGTTTTCCACTCATTGTCCAGTCCCTCTCTAAGGTGGCGGGTCCTGTATATATTTTCATTTTCGCTGGGATGAGTGACGGACTCCGGGCCCCGAAGGGCCTCCAGGATCAAGCCCGGTTCCTCCCAGAAGTGCGGGAGAAAGGTACCAAGAAAAGCCGGTGGAGGCGAAAGCGTGCAGGGGGACTCCCTCCCGGCGTACGATTCAAGTGAACGCAGGCCGGTTGGGGGGTACAAATCAAACCCTTGAGAGTAGAAGAACTGACGACTTCTGTCGGGAAGCCATTCACTTCAACCGAGAACAACATGACAACGGAACGACTTAAGCATTCTGTATTGACAGCCCTTTCCGCCGTTCGATCCCCTTCAGGAGTGGGAGATGTGGTTTCCCGAGGCCAGGTCAGAAACCTGGAAGCTGATGAGGATGGGACCGTCCGTTTCTCCTTTTCCATGGACTCGGAAGACCCGGGTTCCCTGGTGAAAGATCTGCGAACCGTAGCTGGCGAAGTGGAGGGCGTGACTTCGGTCAAGGTCAACGTGCAACTCCCCCAAAGTGCTCCGCCACCGGCCCAGGGCCCGGAAGGCCCGCAGCCGGGTTCGGTGCCGGCCCCTACACCGCAACCGGGCCTTCTTCCGGACGTGAAGCGGATCATCGCCGTCAGCTCGGGGAAGGGCGGGGTGGGGAAGTCCATGGTTGCGTCGAATCTCGCGGTGGCCCTTGCCCAGGATGGCCTCCGTGTTGGCCTTCTCGACGCAGATGTGTATGGCCCGAACATCCCGCTCATGTTCGGAGAGACGCGAACTCCCACCGCTACGGGGGAGGAGGGATCGGAGCGGATCAAGCCCCTGGAAGCACACGGGGTGCGTCTCATGAGCATCGGTTTCATGCTGGACAAGGACCAGCCGGCCATCATGCGGGGTCCTCTGATTTCAGGAATCCTTCGACAGTTTCTGGAACAGGTGGCGTGGGGGCCTCTGGATTACATGGTGGTGGATATGCCGCCGGGAACGGGAGATGCCCAGATCTCCCTCGTCCAGACCATCGATCTGGACGGAGCGGTAATGGTCACGACCCCTCAGAGCATTTCGACGTCGGATGTTCGACGGGGTGTCCGGATGTTTGAGAAGGTGAACACCAGAGTTCTGGGAATTGTCGAGAACATGAGCGGTTATGAATGCCCCCATTGCGGAGAGATGGCGGAGATCTTCGGAAAGGGGGGTGGAGAGGCTCTTGCCAAGGATATGGATCTTCCTTTCCTGGGAGCCGTGCCCCTTGACCCGCAAGTCCGGGAAGCCGGGGATGCCGGAGTTCCCTCCGTGGCGGGCGCGCCGGAGTCGCCGGCTGGGAGGGCTCTGCGGGGGATAGCCCAACTCCTTCGAGAAGCCTTGGAGGATGCGGACCAAGGATGAGAAACCCCTGGCTTCCAGGGGGAAAGAAAAAGCCGACCTCCTTTGAGGTCGGCTCTTTCTTTCCCAGCTACTCCCAGGAGGTCCGTCAGCCTTCGTCAAGCCACCGTTGGTCGGATACCGAGATTCGACGCTTGCCTCGGATCTTGTCGAATAGCTTGAGGCCAAGCCAGCCGATGAACATGATGGGGGCGATCTTGAAAAGGAGGAAGTGGGCGACCCCGAAGGTGAGGCCCAAAAGCGCGCCCAGGACGGAGATCAACACACCCGCGGCGATGAGGGTTACCAGGCCAACAGCCAGGAAGGTCAAAAGCGTACCCATCGTTCTCTCCTCTGAATATCCGAATCGGCTCCCAAGGGAATCTCTGCACCCCACCTGTGCAGAGATTCCCTACCGGACCCAAACTACGTCGATGCTGCCGAAAGCAGCATCGACCGTCACTGTCACATGGTGTTCGGCTTCCTCCCAATCGAGGGAGTAGTAGGAATCTCCCCGCTTCACCAGCCCTTCGGAGTCGAAGGACGTCAGAAAGGTGTCTTTAAAAAGCCGGACCCCCAAGCCCTCCGGGAAACGTAACTCCAGGGCCCCCAATCCCATGTCCACCGACACGGTGGCATCCCCCTGCCAAGTTCCCTGGAAGTCCAAGACTATGTTCCCAACCCCGGCATCCACTGTGATCCGTTCGGAGTTGAGATTCCCCAGGTTCCTCACGTGGAAGTCGGCCGCCCCGACCCCCAGGCTGGCGCTGGACATCCGGATTGGATTGGGCTCGGAGATGTCTACTCTGGACTCGGAGGCCCCGGTGTGGAGTTTCAGTCGGGTCATCTGGATCCCCCCCAGGTCCAGGTCGGCCCGCACGGCGCCGAACTCGAGGTCCAGCTTCATGGGGAGTTCCCTGGCCAGGAACAGCTCCATCTCTTGCGTGTTGTCCTTCCGCCACCGGAGGTTGCGTTTGGTGCCTTCGACCCCCAGATCCAGGCGGCCTCTCTCATACTTGGCCACCGGTTCGAAGCTCTCTTCATCGTAGCGAAGGTGCATGCGGTAGAGGGTCCCAGGCTCACCCGGCTCGATTCTCAGCCGCCCAGCCCCGAACCGAACCCGGACGTCCACTTCACTCTCGCCGGCCAACTGTCTGGACATGGTGACCGAGCGCCAGCTCTGAGCCCCACCGGAATGGGGAACTCCGGCCAGAAGGAAGCTTGCGGCCACCAGGGCCAGGAGAGGCCGATCCCTACGCATGTTCATCCTTCCCTTCTTCCGGGCCCGGAGTTTCCTCAGGCGTCGGGCCTTCTTCTCGAGCGGAGTTTTCTTCAGGGGCCGGTTCCGATGCGGACCTCTCCGGCTCTCCCGAATCCATGTCCGCCCAGTAGTCCTCTTCGAAGTCGGAATAGGACTCGAGGGGCCTGATCTTCCCACCTCGGGTGAGGAGGACGGCACCCAAGCCGATGGATGCTGCGGCGAAGGTCACCATGGATCCCACGAAGCCCAAGAGTCCCGTGAGAAACCCGAATCCAAGAATACGGACGGCGCTCGCGGCAATGCAGGGAACCATGAGGGCCCCGACGCCGGCAATCACCGTGTAGAAGGTGTTGGATCCCCGGATCCACTCCAGGCCTCGGTATTCCTGCTCGGCGACCCATTCACCCACGTTCCTGGCTACGGCCAGGAAACCCAGGAGGATGGCCAACCCTGCAGCAATGGGGAAAAGAGGTACCCAGACAAGGAGGGCCGGAATCCCGATGATGGTGATGGCAAGGGCAATGGTGCCGACGATCCATATGGGAATCAGGAAGAATCCTCCTGCCAGTCCAACTACAGCCGATCGCACCGGAGCTCGGTGAGCTGTGGTGGAAATCACCTCTAGCCGTTCCCTCTGGAAGTGAACGGCCAGGACGCCGAGCGTCGCCAGAACGAGGAAAGTCACCAGGTTCTCCAAGAGACCGGCGATGGCCCTTCCCACGTTCCCGAAAAACCCTAAGAATATGTTGGGAGAGGAGCGATTCTCCCTCTCCAAAGTGGAACGGAGGTCTCTTCGAATCTCTGATTCCAGCTCCTGCCTGAGATCGTCGAACTCCCCTGCTTCCAGTTGGAACCTATCCCCCGTGTCCAGCTCCAATAAGGAGCCCCCGACCGACCCGCCTGATCTCTCCAATTTCCCATCGGCGATCCGGAGGTCCCCGGTGATGAATCCGTCATCCAGGAGCCGGACGGTTCCTCCCGTCAGTACCACATCTCCATCGATCCTCCCTCGCACATCGAGGTCACCGTCCACGAGGATGAGGGTTCCCTTTATTTCTTCGCCGGCTCCAACCACTACATCCTCGCCGATCTTGAGGATGAAGTCGTTGACGGGAGTCCCTTCCAGCGCCTCGGCGAGACCGCTCAGGGCTCCGGTCCTGCTGAGAAGTGCACCAAGGAGGCCCCCCTCCCCACCGATGGAAATGGTGACTTGGCCCGGAGAGGCTACGTCCTCCATGACGTCAGGGAGGGCCAGGGCCTCCTCCAGGGTCTGGTCCAACAGAGCCGCAAGGTTCTCAGCCCCGCCCGTCAAGCTTTGGGGTGGATCCCAGTCGTTCAGCGCCAAGGCCAAAGGTCCGTCGTCCAGGGTGATGACCTCTCCCAGCAGGGAGCGCCAGGCCAGGTCCAGACCGTCCCGTCTGCTGAAGCTGCCCATTACCTCCCCGTCCACAAGAAGCTGACCGTCCAGGAATGAGATGGTGAGTCCCCCAGAATCCTGGAAGTCGAGCCTTAGCGTCGCCTCTTTCTCGGAAACGGCGATCTCGTTGGAAACCACGGTCCGAAGTTGCCCTTCGACTCCCAGGGGGAGGAGGGTGAAGAAGGCGAGGGTCGACGCCAGCGGGAACCACTTAAACCCGAGCACGCGCATAGCGATCATCCGATGGAGTGACGATGAGGTTTCGGTATAAGACCCAAAGAGAACCAGCACTGATGAGGGACAAAGCCAGCCCTCCCAAACCCAGGAGAAGGGGAGACTGCGTCAGGGAATCCAAGAGCGAGTAAGCCTGGAAGAGTGCCGCGCTCTCCAGAACTCCCGTGGAGATGGTGGAGGCGAGAGTATCAAAAAGGGCCGAAGCCTTCCAGAGCAGGTAGGAGCCGAAGGTCCCCGTCGTGAGGAGGGGCTTGGAGAAAACGAGATAGATCAAAGCCGCCATCGTAATAGTGGGTGCCGAGGCCACCCCGCCAACCACGGCCCAACCATGGCGTGTCTTCGGAAGGAGGGTCCGGGCCCAGGCCAGAACCTGACCTGGTAGGGAAGACCACCGGCCAGAGGGCGCCAATACCGGGGCTGGAACCAGGACCTGAGCCATGACCCGTTCGGCGAACCCCCGTCGGGGGGCGAAGTGTCCCAAAGGCTTGAAAGACCCGAGGAGATCTTTCCACTCCTGGACCTCTCCGCCGCAGGAAGCACAGGATGCGAGGTGGGTCTCCAACCGGGCCGTGGGTTGAGCCGGAAGGAGGTTCTCCAAGTAGTCCTGAATGCTTCCCGCCGGGATGTGAGCCTCCTCGTGCCGCCTTGCTTTCCTTGCGGCCAGCCAGCCCCGGGCCCGATCACCAAGGGGTTCACGAATTGGCGCCTGTTCCAAGACCTCGTGGAGGAAGGCCGGTCCTGGATCGAGTTCCGGAAGGCTGGCGAGATCGGAGAAGAGGAGACCCCAGGCTTGGGTTTCACTCTGGCATTGGATACAAGCGGCAAGATGCTCCCGTACCACCGCTTCCTCCTGGGGAGTCAGCTGTTGGTCCAGGAACTCCTGGATTCGCTCGGGGGTCAGATGCCCCAGGTCACCGTCGAATGCCACTTCGTTTAACTCCTATGAGGTTCTCGATGTCCACTACGGGCGACCATCCTCTGAAGTTTCAACATTTCCCAGGCCATTCTTTCTCCTCTCGACATCAAGAGTCCACGTGGGCCAGCAGGCCTTTCAGCTCTCCTCGTGCCCGGTGCAGATAGGTCTTCACGGTTCCAAGGGGAAGGTCCATGATGTCGGCGATCTCCTCGTAGGTATGGCCTTCCACATGGCGAAGGAGCACTGCCGAGCGATACTCGGGTCGGAGCCTGCCGATGGCCTCTTCGATCTGGCCTCCCAGCTCCCTGGACTCCACATATCGATCTGGAGCTTCTTCATGGGATTCCACGACCAAGCGGGTCTGGGCTTCTTCTTCCGGACTGCGGGCGTGGGGTGATCCGTCGATGGACACCGTGTCCAGCTTTCGCTTCCGGAGATAGTCGATGGTGTGATTGTTGGCGATCTTGAAAATCCAACTACTGAATTTATAACGGGGCTTGTAGCTGCTGATGGCGTTGAAGGCCCGGATGAAGGTCTCCTGGGCCAGGTCTTCCGCAAGGGTTCGGTCCCGGACCATCCTGTAGACCAGGGAAAAGAGGGGTCGCTCGTATCGACTCAGGAGTTCCCGGAAAGCCATCTCCCGACCCTTGGCCGCCAGAACGGCAAGCTCTTTGTCCTCTAATTGGGCGTAGTCCACGAGGACCTGAATCTCCGTTGGTCCGTGTTGAAAGCTCAGCGGGCGGATTCCCACCCAGGACATAATGGTACAAGAATGAAACATAAAGGGTTTCGCGGGTACCATTTTTTTCGTTTCTTGCAGCCCCGGACAGGCTCCTGGAAGCCTGATCTTCCCGGCCCGACGAAGAACACCAAGAAACAGGAGCTATGAAGACGGCAGATCAAGCCCGGCCTTCAGAGGGTCCGGAGCGGGACCGACAGGTTCGAAGAATCTTCTCCGAGATTGCTCCTCGTTACGACCTCTTGAACCATCTCCTGAGTTTGAACGTGGATCGGGGATGGCGGAGGCGGGCCGTCGATCGCCTGGATTGGGAGGGAGAGCCGGAAGGGAGCTATCTGGATTCTTGTGCAGGAACCCTCGACCTCAGTCTGGAGCTCACCAGGCGTAAGGACTTCCGGGGTAAGGTCCTGGCTTCCGACTTTGCCCACCCCATGCTTCTGGAGGGGATTCCCAAACTCTCTGGATCATCGGTGATCCCCGTGTGCGGGGATTCTCTGCGGCTGCCCTTTCCCGACGCATCTTTCCAGGGCGCCATGGTGGCTTTCGGCGTTCGGAATCTGTCGGACCTGTCCAGAGGATTCCGGGAGTTCGTTCGGGTTCTGAAACCTCACCGCCGCCTGGTTGTTCTGGAGTTCACCGAACCTCCCAATCCCATACTCCGACACCTCTATCTCCTATACTTTCGGCGGATCCTGCCCCTGGTGGGCGGGGTCGTGTCAGGCCACCCCTGGGCCTACCGGTACCTTCCCGAATCTGTGAAGGACTTCCCCGATCCGGAGAATCTCGCGGAGCTGATGCGGGCGGCTGGCTTTCGGGAGACGAGTTGGGAGCTTCTCAGCGGGGGGATCGCCGCTCTTCATGTGGGGATTCGTTGATTCCCTCCCTTCCTCCCACCTCCCAGATCTGAACCTTCCCCAGGACGTCGGGAGGAAGATCGAAGTTGTCGGGATTTCCTACGATGAGAATGATCATCTCATCCGGGTTCACGTGACGGCGGAAGACACTTCGGACCGCCTCGGGATCCACCCTTTGTATCCCCTTGACGTACTGTCGTAGCCAATCCTCCGGGAGCCCCTGAGCCAGGTAGAACATCTGTCGAGATACGATCTGGGATGGATCCTGGAAGTTGAAGACGAAGCTGTTCACTATCTGGGCGATGATCCGGTCCACTTCTTCCTGTTCGGGGGGTGTCTCCCGCATCTCCCGCATGATCTCCAGGATGAGTTGGGTAGCCGCGATCGTCGATTCACTTTTGGTCTGGGTAATGGCTCCCACGATGCCCTCGTATCGGGACGGAGTCGTCCAGAGAGATGACGCACTGTAGGCGTAACCCTTTTCGGTCCGAACCTGGGACAAGAGGCGGCTGCTGAACCCACTGGCTCCAAGGATGGCATTCCCGATCCTGGATGCGAAATAATCAGGGTCCGTGCCCTGGGAGACCCCGCCCGGCTCCGCCATGACGATGGTACTCTGAGTCAGCTCCTTGGGAATGAGGAAGACCGATCGACCCTTCCTCAACTCGGGGACCCTCGGTTCCAGGAGGGGTTCCGAACAGGCGGTCCAGCCAGATACCATCTCCTCCAGAAGAGGGGCGACCTCGGACCACTGGACATCCCCCACTACCCCCAAGATCATATTCTCTGGGCAGAAAACCCGGGAATAGACCTGGAAGACGGCGTCCCTGCCGAGCCTCCCGGGACTCAGATCCTCCCCGTTCATCTCCCATCCGACGGGGTGGTCCCCGAACATGATCCGATTGAATTCAGATACGGCCAAAAGGCCCGGATTATCTGGCCTTCGCCTTGTACTCTCCAGTTGGCGATCTCGCCACACCTCCACCTCGAGGGAGTCGAAGCGTGGGTTCTTGAGGAGATCGGTCCACAGCTCGACGGCTGGACCCAGATGTTTGGTCAGTGTGTTGACGCTACTGAATGTGCTCTGCCCACCTCCGCCGAAGGTCATCTGAAGGGCGTAGAAATCCATCAGGTAGTCCACCGAGTCGGGGGGAATTGCCGTGGTGCCACCGTTGCGGAGGAGGCTTGGAAGGGCAGTGGCCGCCGCATAGGAACTTCGGGGGAGGAGGGCATACCCCCCGCGGAACCGGGCGTAGAGGGTCACCAGGGGGAGGGAGTGATCCTCCATGAGGAAGACGGACACGCCCGACTCCAAGGTCCGCTCCTGGACCTGAGGCGGGTCGAAACGCAACTCTTGAAAACGGAGACTCATGGCGGCGTCCCGGCCCACGGGCCGTCTGGCCTGGGCCTCGGTCGAGGCCGCCGTGCACAAGAGAAGGGACCCCAGGAGGAGGGCGGTTGGGGCTCGAGGGAATCGTGCCAAGGCTCTCACCGGATCTCCCCTTGATCTGCCGAAGGCTTCACGAGGGTCGCCACGGTCCGGTACTCCTTCTGGAAGTAGGTCGTGACTACCCGCTGGATGTCTTGAGGCGAGACCTCCTGGAGCTTTCCGGAGTAATCGAAGGTGGTTCGCCAATTCCCAAAGAGGGACGCGGAGGCCGCGACTTGCAGCGCCAGTCCGAAGTTGGACCGGAGCCGCCGCACCTCTGATGCCTCCAGCTGGTTTCGAACCCTCTGGAGCTCACTCTCTTCCGGCGGGGTCTCCTTCAATCTTTCCAACTCCTCGTAGATGGCGTCCTCCAATTCTCGAGGTGTGTGAGGGTGTAAAGGGCTGGCCTGGATGGAGAAAAGCCCCGGGTACATCTGTCCGGGCTCGATGGTGGAGGTGACCCCGGAGGCGATCCGATCCTCCAACACCAGACGCCGGTAGATTCGCGAGCTTCTCCCCCCCGTGAGGAGAGAGGTCAACATGTAGAGGGCTGGCGCATCCTCCGCCTGGGACGGAGGGACCTTCCACCCTATGCGAAGAGCCGGCTCCGCGTCGAATACCACCTCCACCCGGCGTTCCCCCCTTTGCTTCGGCTCCAGGATTCGAACGGGAGGCGGCTCCTCTCCCCTGGGAATGGGGCCCAGATACTCCCGGGCCCAGGTCAGGATCTGGTCCGGATCGATGTCTCCGGCGATGGCCAGGACGGCGTTGTTCGGACCGTAGAACCTCTGGAAATACGATTTGACATCCTGTCGGGAGAGCCTTTGGATGTCTTCCATGTGCCCCACCACCGGCGTGCCGTAGGGGTGGGTCTGAAAGGCTGCTGCCAGGTGGGCCTCGTAGAGAAGGCCACCCGGGCTGTCCTCCAGGCGGAATCGCCGTTCCTCCGCCACCACGCCCCGCTCTGTGTAGAACTCCCGGAAGACGGGATTTCGCATCCGGTCCGCCTCCAGGACGAACCAGAGCTCGGTTTTGTTCGACGGGAGCTCCACGAAGTATGTGGTGGACTCGGAGGTGGTGGTGGCGTTCAGGTTCCGGGCCCCGTTCTCGGATAGGATCTCGTCGATCTCGTTGCTGTTGACGAAGTGGGATGCCTCCTCTTCCAGCATCCGTATGCGTTCCTTCAAGGAGGAGATGGTGGCGGTGTCAGGGGGGGTCAGATCCGCCGCCGCCAGGATTGAATCATGGAGGTGGTCCATTTCCTCGAGAAGGGGGGCCTCTCTGGCGTAGTCCAGCGTTCCTACCGAAGTGGTTCCCTTGAAGAGGAGGTGCTCCAGGAGGTGGGAGATTCCCGTATTCCCCGGCTTCTCATTCACGCCCCCTATCCGGTACTGGACCACGAAAGAGGCGATGGGCGCCCCAGGGCGGGGGAGGATGAAGAGGCGTAGCCCGTTCTCCAACCTGTGCTCCTGGACCATGAGGGTCGGTCCAGCTTCCTCCTGGGCTTCCACCCCCGCGGTTTGGCCATGCAGGAGGAGTATTGGGAAGAAGTAGATGAGGAAAGGAACCTTCATGATTTCGATTGGTGGCTTCCCCCGTTGCGACCCCGGGTAGTCCTGGACGGGTCAGCCCTCCGCGGTCGGAGTGGTAGTGATGATCATGGGCGCATTCCCTCGTCCCTGGCGAATTCCCGCCACCCGATGTCGGTTCGGAAATACTTTCCATCGAAGTTCACCGCATCCGCTCCAACCAGGCTCTTCCGGGAAGCCTCCCCGAGGGAATCCCCCAGGCCGGTGACGGCCAACACCCTGCCACCAGAGGTCAGGAGGCCCTCGGCGGACCGTCGCGTACCGGCGTGGAAGACGAAAAGGTTCGGATCCTCGGTGAGGGAAGGCGGCAACTCGATGGCCTTTCCCTTCTCGTAACTTCCAGGATAACCCGCAGAGGCCAGGACGGTGGTGACGGCCCCCCCGGAATGCCATCGGAGCTTCATGCCCGCTACCGACCCGCCCTCGGCGATGGTGGCGATGGGTTCCAGGAGGGAACTGGAGAGAAGGGGGAGGATGGCCTGAGTTTCGGGATCCCCAAACCGGCAGTTGAACTCCACTACTTTGGGACCTTCGTGTGTGAGCATGATCCCGGCATAAAGGAGTCCCTGAAAGAGGGAGCCGTCGGCTTCCAAAGCCCGGAGTGTGGGGAGAAGAACCTTCTTTTCCACATCTTCCATGAGCTTCGGGTTCACCAGGGAGACCGGAGCGTAAGCCCCCATCCCTCCCGTGTTCGGGCCGGTGTCCCCCTCCCCCACCCGCTTATGGTCCTGGGAGGGAAGGAGGATGAGGGCTCCTTTGCCATCGGTCAGGGCAAAGACGGAGAGTTCTTCTCCCCGCATGCACTCCTCGATCACCACCTCTCGGCCAGCTTCCCCGAACCGGAGATTCTCCATCATTTCCCTGAGGGCATGGAGGGCCTGGTCCTCGGTCTCGCAGACCACGGCACCTTTCCCGGCGGCCAGGCCCGAGGCCTTCACCACGATGGGCGCTCCCTGCTCCCGGACGTAGTCCTCCGCAGCGGGGAGATCCCGAAAGACCCTGAAATCGGCTGTGGGGACCCCAGCATTCCGCATGAGCTTCTTAGAGTAGGCCTTGGATGACTCGATGCGAGCGGCTGCCGCGGAGGGTCCGAAAACGGGAAGCCCCTCGGCCCGGAATCTGTCGGCGATTCCATCCGCTAGCGGGGCCTCGGGCCCTACGACGGTCAGGTCGATGGAGTTGGAGGCTGCCCATCCGGCCAGAGCCTCCGTGTCTCCGGGAGAGATCTCGACACCCTCGGCGAGAGCGGCCATTCCCCCGTTGGGTTGAGTGGCAAAAAACGTTGCTGTCGGCGCGTCATTCTTCAGCTTCCACAGGAGGGTATGCTCGCGCCCTCCATTTCCCACCATGAGGATTCGCATGGCTGACTCTTGGCTTCTAGGGGGTGGGGTTCCGTTCCCCGGGAAAAACGGATCGAAAGCAAGAGTATGTCCGGGCCCAACTGGATGTCAAAAAGGGGATGACCGCGTGGTTGCGGTCATCCCCCATTGGCGGCGTCATCGACAAGGAGC
>JAUXEE010000209.1 GCA_030618065.1 Gemmatimonadota bacterium | reverse complement strand
TGATGACACCTCCATGATGAACCTTACCGCACTGGCCAAAGGCCGACATTTGTCCGGCGTCCTCACCCTCTTCCTCCTCTTCCCTTGGCTTTCTCCGGAGCGGGTAGGAGGGCAAGAGGCTGGGACTCTGACCTTCCAAGACCTCATGCGGGTTCGCCAAGTCCAGCAGCCGTCCATCTCCCCGGACGGCGGGTGGGTGGCGCTGGCCGCTGTTCCGGATCGAGGTGATGGCGAAGTCCTCGTCTATTCCACGGACGGGCGGATTCGGTACTCGGTGCGGATGGGGGCGGGGCCGGTCATCTCCGAAGACGGGCTCTGGGTGGGCATGCGCCTGGAACCTTCTTTCGAAGCCCGGGAGGTCGCCGAGGGGGGAGATGCCCCACGGCCAGGCCTCGCCCTTCTCGACACCCGGTCTGGGGAGGTGATGGAATGGGAAGGAGTTCGGAGATTCGGTTTCTCAGGGGACGGGAAGTGGATGGTGCGACAGCTCCATGCCCCGGAGGAAGAAGGTGACGTCCCGGAGGAAGCCGGAATGCTCGAGGAGACTCAGGAGGGTGACGCCCCACGAACCCGTGACGATCCCGGTACCCTCTTGACCCTGAGAGAACTGTCCTCTGGGGTTGAGCTGGAGATTCCCGACGTCACTCGGTTCGTGTTCGATGAAGCCGGAGAGTGGCTGGCCTACGTGGTGGCTTCCCCCGATGGGGAGGGAGACGGGGTTTTCGTCAGGAGGCTGGAGTTGAATTCCGACCCGCTGGGGCTCCAAACTGAGTTTTTTTCCCATATCGAATCCCTCGAGTGGTGGACCGGAGGGACCCGCCTGGCCTGGGTAATGGCCCAGGAAGACGAAAAGGGAGAGGCAGGACCCGGCACGTTGTCCTTTTGGGATGGTGGGGATGTCACGATAGCACTACGCCCTGAGGGCCTTCTCGGCGGTTGGGTCCTCCCGGCGGCGAACAGCCTTCAGTGGAGTCGGGATGGGGAGCGCCTTTTCTATGGGACCCGGCCCATGAACAAGGCTGAGGGGGAAAGGGCCGAAGCCTCCGAGGACGAAGGAGGGGAAGAGGAAGGAAAGCCCTTCGATCCCTTCGACTTCGACGCCATTTTGGAGGATAGGGAAGTAGACGTATGGCACACCGACGATCCCCTCATCAATCCCAACCAAAAGGAGGCTTGGAGTCGGTTTCAAGATCGGGTGTTCGCTGGAGTCTACCACCTTCGTCAGGGCCAGGCGGTGCAGTTGGGCGACACCCTGGTCCAACTCCAGGAGGTCCCCGAGAGTTCCCAATGGGCCCTTGCCACCTCCGAGGCTCCGTATCTGAAAGAGAGGACCTGGACGGGTGGGGCCGAAGACGTGTATCTGGTGGATGTGGATTCCGGGGACAGGACTCTGGTCACGAAGGGATTCCGGGGAGGTGGCTCCGCGGCGAACTCCTGGATCGGCAGCTCGGGTCCCGCCCTGAGTCACTCCCCCGGCGGAGGGTTCGTGGTCTGGTTCGACGAAGACCACTGGCACCTTTTCGATGCTGGGACTTCCAGTGTCCGAGTGCTGACGGAAGGGATGGACGTGCCCTTCTTCGACGTGGACCACGATTATCCGAATCCCAGAGGCGGGCATGGTGTGGGAGGGTGGCTGGAGGGAGACCGAGCCGTCCTGATTCACGACAAGTACGACGTCTGGAAGTTCCCGACCGGCGGAGGGTCTCCGGTCAACCTCACAAGGGGGGAAGGACGGAGCCGGGGCCTGATCCTGAGAGTGAAGAGGGCCGACCCGGAGAAGGTGGCCTTCGCCGAGTCAGATCCCATCCACCTGGCCTCATTTGATGAGGGGGACAAGAGCTTCGGGTTCTTCCAGACCCATGCCACCAGAGGGGGGTTGGAGTCCCTCCTGGAGGAGGAGAAACGGTTCCGACTCCTGGCCAAGGCGGAAGAGTCCGATCGGCTCCTATTCACCAGGGAAGACTATGACGAATTCCCGGACCTGTGGGTGGGAGACTTGGCCTTCGGGAATCTTCGGAAAGTTACGGACGTCAATCCCGGGCTCCTGGATCGGTTTACCTGGGGAAGCTCAGAGCTCGTGGAGTGGACCTCCGATGACGGAGTTCCCCTCCAGGGCGTCGTCATCAAGCCCGGGAACTACGAGCAGGGGAAGCGTTATCCGGTGCTGACCTACTTCTACCGCTTTTTCTCCCAGAGACTCCACGAGTTCAACCAACCCGTCATCAACCATCGTCCCAGCTTCCCCATCTACGCCTCGGACGGCTATATCGTCTTTCTTCCCGATGTTCGGTTCGAGGTCGGCCGCCCGGGAATCTCCTCTTTGAAGAGTGTGGTTCCCGGCCTCAAGAAGCTCGTGGATCTGGGTCTCGCCGATCCTGATGCTCTGGGGCTCCACGGCCACTCCTGGAGCGGGTATACCACGGCCTACATCGTTACCCAAACCAATATCTTCGCTGCCGCCGTGGCCGGGGCCCCCGTTTCCAACATGACCAGCGCGTACGGGGGAATCCGTTGGGGCACCGGGTTGGCCAGGCAGTTCCAATACGAGATGGGTCAGAGCCGTCTGTCAGGTAGCCTGTGGGAGGCTCGGCCCGACTACATCGAAAACTCCCCACTCTTCTACGCGGACCGAGTGGATACGCCCTTGGTCCTCATGCATGGGGACGAGGACGAAGCCGTCCCCTGGTACCAGAGCATCGAGTTCTACCTCGCTCTCCGTCGAACCGGGAAGCACGCCGTTTTCCTTCAGTACCGGGGAGAGCCTCATCACCCGCGGAAGTATGCGAACAAGCTGGACTACTCCATGAAGATGAAGGCCTTCTTCGACCATTACCTGAAGGGAGCTCCCGCCCCCGGGTGGTGGGCGGAGGGAGTGCCATATTCAGGAAGGTGAGGTAGAGGTCGGGCCTTTCCGGTCAAGCCAGAAAGCTCACGCCCGCCACAGCGGCAAAAAGAGCCATGAGGGCGAGAATCGCCGGGTGAGCCCAGAAGGGTCTCAGAATCCTCTTGATCTCTCGGGTCCGGTGGACATTCAGGGAAATCGCCATGTGGCCCTCAGGGTCCTTGATCCCCTCGATCAAGCGGTCTTTGAGGAGGGTGTTGATGACCCGTTGGTATTTTTCAGGCGCCCGCTGGAAGCCGGGGATGGATGAGGGACGGACGAGCTTTCCGGGTCCCTCTCCATCCTGACGATCCGACAGGGTCCTGAGAATGGTTTTTTGGGGGGACATGTTCGTCTTTCCTCACATGGTTCCGGGTCATGTACTCCAATCGAGATTCCCTACGAGAGGAGGCATGCCGAAGTTCCACAGGCTCCTGCCGCCATCGAGGCAGTGGGCCACCTGTTTTGAGATACCCGTTGCCTTTCTTGCCCAGGTTGCTTCTCTTCCTTGCCTTGTGTTGGTCAGTCCGGAAGGGAAGCGCTATCTTTCAGACTGGAATGAATCGAGCAGCAGGAGAAGATCGCCCGCATGGGTAAAGATGCCATTGAAGTCGAGGGGACCGTCAGCGTGGTCCTTCCGAACGCCACCTTCAAGGTGGAGCTTGAGAACGGCCATGAGATTTTGGCCTATCTCTCGGGGAAGATGCGGAAGTTCTATATCCGCGTCCTGGAGGGGGACCGAGTCAAATGTGAGATGTCCCCGTACGATCTGACTCGCGGGCGCATCACCTACCGATACAAGTAAAGGGCTCCGACGAGTTCCTCTGATGGACTCTCGCTGCTCGCCGCGGGCTCACTCGGGCCCGGGGCGAGTCGTGCGTTTGGGGGCAGCCATGTTCAATACGATCGTCGTTCCGGTGGACGGGTCCCCCTTCGGGGAGCTGGCCCTTCCCCTCGCTCTCGGCATCGCATGTAAGAGCGGGGGGGAGTTGAGGGTGGTGACGGTCGTGACCCCTCTTCCTGGGCCTGGGTCTGGGTCGCAGGAGGAATCGGGCTCTCTGGAGGAGGGGCGTCTCCTGTTGGCCAGGGACCACGCCGAGAGTTACCAGGCGGAGCTTCAGAAGCAGATCACTCTTGCGGGTTGTGACGTTCCGATTTCCTGCCACGTGGAGACGGGATCGGTGGTTGCGAAGTTGGATGAGCATGCTCGAGTCGCCGAGGCCGACCTCCTGGTCATGACCACCCATGGGCGTGGGCCCCTCCAGCGGGCCTGGCTGGGAAGCGTGGCCGACGGCCTCCTCAGAAGGACACCGTGCCCGATCCTGGCCATCCGACCGAAGGAGGGGGAGAAGCTCGAAGTCGATGAGAGGGAAGTCCACCACATCCTCGTCACCCTGGATGGAAGCCCCGAGTCCCGGGAAATCCTCCCCTTCGCCCGATCCCTCGCTCACACCTTCGAAGCCCGGGTCACCCTCTTTCGGGTGATTCCCCCCCACTTCCCGCTGAGTTCCCCCCTTACTTCCCATTCCGGTCATGGATTTCCGGGCCTCGAGGACGATGAGGGGACCGCCCGGGAAGCTCTGGAGTCGGAAGCCGGCCCCCTCAGGGAAGATGGACTCACCGTGGGGGTGGAGATCTTTACTGGATCCCATCCAGCCGAAGGGATCCTGGAGTTCGCCGAGGCCGGAGGAGTCGATCTCGTGGCCATGGCGACCCATGGCCGGGGGGGTGTGGCCCGTCTGATTCTGGGAAGCGTGGCGGACAAGGTG
>JAUXEE010000316.1 GCA_030618065.1 Gemmatimonadota bacterium | reverse complement strand
TGGTTGACGTCCTTCATCTCTGATGTGGCAGCTTCATACGCTGAGTTCACCGGGTGTTTCAGAGGCAGGTTCCAAATGGGAAAGGTCTCGAACTTGGCATAACCGGATTTCATTCCCCGGCGATGGTCGTGATAGAGCTGGGAAAGGCAGGTGGCCAGCTTTCCGCTTCCCGGCCCGGGCCCGGTTACGACTACGATGGGTTTCTCGGTTTCCACGTACGAATTGGCGCCGTAACCCTGGTCGCTCACCACCACGTCCACATCGGTGGGATATCCCCGGGTGAATCGGTGGGTGTGGACCTGGACACCTCGGTTCTCCAACTGTGCCTTGAATGCGGCTGCTGCCGGCTGTTCCTCGTACCGGGTGATGACCACGGCCGTCACCGGAACACCCCGATCCTCGAGGTCGTCGATGAGCTTCAGAGCATCGGCGTCGTACGTGATCCCGAAATCGGCCCTCATCTTCTTCTTTTCAATGTCCCCGGCGTAGATACAAAGGATCACCTCGGCCTTGTCGATAAGCCCCTGTAGGAGCCGCATTTTCACATTCGGATCGAAGCCCGGAAGAACACGGGAGGCGTGGAAGTCGAAGAGGAGCTTCCCTCCGAACTCCAGGTAGAGCTTGTCGCTGAATCTGGCTACCCGTTCGTTGATGGCGGCGGTCTGTTCAGCGAGGTACTTCTCGTTGTCAAAGCCTATCTGGTTGGGCATGGAACTCCGAGTGTGTGGAGGGCGGATCGGGGACACGAACGGGTTGTAGGATATGGGACGGGACGGGTTTTGAGCAATGGGACCCTCCGGCACAGACCCTCCGGCACAGACCCTCCGGCACAGACCCTCCGGCACTTTCCTTGCCAAACCGGGTAAGATATTCAATTGTATCAATCATTCCTGCAACGAGACCACTCCGAGAGGAGGTGATCCCCCATTCTGGAGGAGTTGCGGAGGTGTCGGGTTTTCACCCGCGAGGACATCGACAGCATTCCTGAGCTACAGGCTCTGTCCCGGGACCACCGGGAGACCATGAAGGCGGTTTCCTGGGTCTTTCCATTCCGGGTGAACGAGTATGTCATACGGGAGCTCATCGACTGGTCGGCCGCCCCTGAAGATCCCCTGTACAGGTTGGTCTTTCCCCAGCCAGGAATGCTTCTTCCGGGTCAGCTTTCAGAGATCCAGGGGCTGACCTCTCGGGGTGTGAGTGAGGAGGAGCTGGAGCAGGCGGCACGCCAGATCCAGCTCACTCTCAACGTCCACCCCGCCGGCCAAAAAGCGCTGAACGTTCCCTGGATGGACGGACGGCCTCTCCCAGGGGTCCAGCACAAATACCGGGAGACCCTTCTCTTCTTCCCCGCTGCTGGGCAAAGCTGCCACTCATATTGCACCTATTGTTTCCGGTGGGCCCAATTTACCCGACCCGACCGATTTCGGTTCGAGTCCCACGAAACCAGCTCCCTCCTCCGGTACCTTCAACTTCATCGGGAAGTAAACAGCGTCCTCATCACCGGAGGAGACCCACTGGTCATGAGAACCAAGGTCCTCCGGCGGTATGTGGAACCCCTTCTGGACCCGTCATTGGATCATATTCGGAGCATCCGATTCGGGACCAAATCGCTTAGCTACTGGCCCTATCGGTTCGTATCGGATCCCGATGCCGACGACCTGCTCCGGCTCTTCGAGGAGATCCGATCCACCGGGCGACACGTCGCACTCATGGCCCACGTCAGCCATCCCCGTGAGCTGGAGACTCCGGTGGTGCGTCAAGCCATCCGTAGGATCCAGGGGGCCGGCGCCGTGATTCGCACCCAATCCCCCATCGTGCGAGGAGTGAACGACGATGCGGACAGTTGGGCTACCCTCTGGAGGACACAGGTTCAGCTCGGCCTGGTGCCCTACTACATGTTCGTGGCTCGGGACACAGGGGCCCAACACTACTTCAAGCTCCCCTTGGCAGAAGCTCTGGATGTCTATAACGGCGCCTTTCGCCAGCTCTCCGGCCTGGGAAGGACCGCCCGAGGGCCCGTCATGTCGGCCACGCCCGGTAAGGTCTTGGTGACCGGGGTCAGTCGAGTGGCCGGGGAGGACGTCTTCGTTCTGCAATTCCTTCAAGGGCGGGATCCCGACTGGGTGGGACGGCCCTTCTTCGCCAGATTCGATCCCCAAGCGGCCTGGCTGGATGAGCTCCGGCCGGCCTTCGGGGAATCGGAGTTTTTCTTTGAGAGCCGCTTCCGAGAGATCAAGGCTGCCCTGGCCGCCGGTCAGGTTTCCCGGAGATCCCCTCCAGCGCTTTCCGCTGGACCCACCCCGAAGCCTCCTGCCCCGACCTATTCCTGGAACCGGCATATCCAGAAGTCTTGACATCAAGACATCAGATCTATGATGTTTTGATGTACGAGAACGACTCTGACCCTCGATGCTGACGTGGCCGCAACCCTGAAACGGGTTCAAGCCGAAGGACGTTTGACCCTCAAAGAGGCAGTGAACGAGGCCTTGCGCCGGGGCCTTGGTGCCATGGAGGAGCCTGTGGCGACGAGGCTTCCCTACCGGACTCCTTCCGCCTCTCTAGGAGGGTGCTTCCTCGGGAGTTTGGATGATGTGGCTGAAGCCTTGGCCATGGGAGAAGGGGAGGCCTTCCGGTGATCCTTCTGGACGCCAACCTCCTCCTCTACGCTCGTATTTCGGACTTTCCTCAACATGAAGCGACCCGGGTGTGGTTGGACGGGAAACTGAGTGGAGTGCCGGGCGTCGCTCTTCCCTGGCAGAGTCTTCTGGCCTTCGTCCGCATCGCTTCGAACCCACGGATCTTCCAGACGCCCTTGAGCGGTTCAGAGGCATGGCGGCAGGTAGAGGAGTGGCTGGATTGCCCACCCGCCTGGACCCCCGAACCCACCGAGAAACATGGAGAGATTCTGGCGACGCTGATTCCCGCCGTGGGCAACCGCTCCAATCTCTTCCCCGACGCCAACCTGGCTGCTCTGGCCATGGAGTACGGACTTACCCTCTGCTCCACCGATGCCGATTTCGCCCGCTTCCCCGGGCTCCAGTGGAAGAATCCCCTCCAGGGGTAAGTAGCCGTCTCTTACCCGTCCCCCGCCCGTCCCCGGTGATGACGCGGTTG
>JAUXEE010000326.1 GCA_030618065.1 Gemmatimonadota bacterium | reverse complement strand
TTATGGATCCCCAATGGTATACGGTGGCCTTGTCCACCATCCTGTTCGTCTCCAGGTCGGCAAAGCCGAAGGTCTCCATGGCCACCACATCTCTCCCACGGACGAAGGCCCAGGAGGCGCCCACCATGCCTTCAGATTCCAGGGAGTCCCGAAGCTCCGTGGAGATCCGGATCCAGCTTTCCTGGAAGCGAGTGGGTAACTGGGCATGAAGGGGTGGGGGAAGGAGGAGCCCCGACAGGAGATAAAGCATCGAAGCCAGAGGCCAGAGGGACCGGTTTCGCATTCGGGCCGATGCGGACATGATCGACACCCTCGCTTGGAAAGGGGCTCGAGGCCACCAGGGCGGAGCCCTTGAGAGACCGATGATCGCACACAGGAAACAGGGAGAGAATGCAGAATGGGGCCGGCAGGCGCAAAGGTTTGGTGGAGATTGGCAGCCCGGTTGAGATTGGCCGGTTGAGATCGGCTCCTGGGGCCCGTGGAGGCGGGTCGTCAGTGCCGGCCCGGAAAACGCGTTCCCTTGCTGCTCTGGGTCCGGCGGATGTCCATCATGATCTTACGAAACCGGGGATCGGTCCGAACCGAGTCCCAGGCCGGGTCCGTCCAGAGGGAGATGAGGTTTCGGTCCTTCTCCGCCACCGCCGCCTCCAGTTCCTGGAACGCTTCATCCGTGCGGTCGAGCCCCATGTACGTCCGGGCCAGGATAACGGGTGAGATCTTCTCTCCCCCCTCCTCCCGCCCCTGGAGATCCTCCATCCGCCACGACCAATATCCCTCTTCTCCCTCTTCTTCGAGGCGGAATTCCAACCTTCGCAGTGAGGCTTCTTCTTTCGGCCCCGGGGGATTCTGGGCCAGCCGCTCCTGCCGGATTCCCGCTACGCCCTGGAAGTCCCTCTGGGTCGTTTTCAGGCGCTCCAACGCATCCCACGCTTCCGCCGATTCCGGAGCCGCTTCGATGGCCTCACGAATCACTGCCTCGGCCGTCCTGAAATCCGAAGTGGCCTGGAGGCGCCGGGCGCTCGTCAACCTTTGGGACTGGGAGGCATCCGACCGGCTTCCGGTTTTGAGCCCTTGTTGGATCACCACCCTATGGAGCTGCCGGCCGAATTCCGTGGCCGTCAGAGCGATATCGGCCTCCAGGAGGAAGGCTGAATCGCCCAAGATCCGGATGCCGTCGGGAAGCTCGATCTCAGGGACTTCCCCGAAAGACCCCTGCAGGGAAAGGAGGACAGCCTGAGCTTCCGGTGAGTCCTCATCGAGGTGAAAGGCGATCTCCAGGGGCTCCACGATCCCACGATCTGTCAGGGGATGGGGAGCCAGAGAATCCTTCGACTGGATTCCCAGAAGGAAGCGGGCCGCCGCCAGGCCTGCGTATGCCGGAGCGAAAGTCGAGTCCCCCTCGAGAGCGGCTTCGAAGTGGACGATAGCGGATTCCAGCGCTTCCGGAGTGGCCTTGGACTGATCGTACCGGCCCTTCATGTACTCCTCTTGTACGCGAGGGGTGCCAGCGACCCTGGTCTCCGGGGTTTCCCATCGCTCTTCAGGGAAGAGCTCGGCTTGGATCTCCTTGGCGATGGCCTGGGCTACCCTACGCTGGAGGCCGATGGCGTCCTCCAGTGTCCCGTCGTAGCTGTTGGCCCAAAGGTGCTGGTCGGTGGGGCCGTGGATGAGCTGCACCGTTATCCGAACCCGGTCACCATCCCGGAAAACCGACCCTTCCACCACGCCTTCCACTCCGAGATCGGCGGCGATGAGGGGCATGGTCTTCCCCGTGGCGTCATACTGGACGACCGATGTTCGGGAAATCACCCGAGCGGCGCCGATCTGACTCAGTTGCGAAATCAACTCCTCATGGAAGCCGGCTGTAAAATATTCCCCACCCTCCTCCTCACTGAAGTCCTCCAGGGGAAGCACGGCCAGCGACCGGACCTGGAGGGGGGAATCTTCCATCGCCGCAAGGGTGGCGAACCCGTCGGAGGACCCCGAAGGGATCGGGGTTTGTGCCTTGAGGGTGTCTTGAACCGTCCACCATCCCACCCCCGCCACCGTTACCATGATCACGGCCAGGAGGGTCAGGCGGGGTAGGGTCGTCCCCGAGTATCCCGACTGGCTCAAGGAACCCTCCCCGGAATGGGTCCGTTGAATCCCGTCCGACGTGATGTCAAAGGCCCAGGCAAGGGCCAGGACCAGTGGAAACCCGAGAAAACAGGCCACCACCAGGAGCCTGAGTGCCCCCTCCGGGACTCCGAAGGCCGGGAAGACGATCTCCCCCAACTGAAGAAGGACAAAGACGACCGCGGCATAGGCGAAGGCCGTCCGCCACACCCGTCTCCTGCCCGCTTCTCCGAGGAACTGGGCGATTCTCTCGAATAATACTGGTCTTGTGATTGATCCCGCTCCCGTCTTCATCCCTCTTCCTCTCCGCCTCCCTTAGACATGCCCCACTTGCGCGGAGCCTCCTTCTATCCTCTCCGAAATCCGTGGTCGCTTTCCGTGTAGAGTCCGGGTGGAGCTGATTCGTTAGTGCCTCATACTTATAAAGACGTATTTACTGCCCTAAAAGTTGTTCGACTCCTCATGGGCCTCTGGCGACGGGGCTTGACCGGCGCCGGGAGAGACCGTTGCTTCGGGGGTCGTCGCTGACCGTTCACTCAACCCGAACCGGAATCCGATCTGCCGAATTCCCGCCGAAGCCATGCCCTCTACATCCAATCCTGACATCCTCGTCGTAGGTGGTGGCATCGTCGGTTTGGCCGTCGCCCGGGCAGCCCGGGTCCGGTGGCCCAACTCCTCCGTGACCCTCCTGGAGAAGGAGAATCAGGTGGGGCTTCACGGCTCGGGTCGAAATAGCGGGGTCCTCCACGCAGGATTCTACTATACGGCCGATAGCCTG
>JAUXEE010000077.1 GCA_030618065.1 Gemmatimonadota bacterium | reverse complement strand
CTCCTTCCATGGGTCCCGATGACGATTTCCCCGTCCCGGGGGTGGACCACCAGGTCATGCACCGGCATGGTCGGGAGGTTGGCGGAGAGAGAGTGCCAGGACGAGCCCCGGTCCAGGGACACGTAGACTCCCAGATCGGTACCCACATAGAGGATATCCGGATGGGCGGGATCTTCACGAACCACGTTCACCGACTCCATTGGAAGGTGGGAGGAGAGGGACGTCCAGCTCTCTCCGAAGTCGTCAGAGGCGAAGAGGTAGGCGGAGAAATCGTCCTCACGGTAGCCGGTCATGGAGACGTACACCGTGCCGAGGCTATGCCCTGAGGCCTCGACTCGGCTCACCCACAGCTTCGGCAGGCCAGCATCGGTCCTGGACCAGGTAGCACCGTCATCCCGCGTGACATGGATGAACCCGTCATCACCCCCTGTGTAAAGCAGACCCTCCTGGATCGGTGACTCGGAGAGGCTGGTCAGGGTGCCGAAGGGTACGTTGCCCTGGCTTGGCGGCTGGCTGGTAAGGTCCGGACTGATGGCCATCCAGGACTCACCCCGATCCTGGGACTTGAAGAGCTTGTTCGCGGCGTAGTAGAGCGTCCGGGGATCGTACCGGGATATGATGAAGGGCGTCATCCAGTTGTTCCGAAGGGGCTCCTCCCCCTCCTCGGCCACAGGCCGGATCCCTGGAGCCGAGCCGGTAGCCATATCCTTGCGGCGGAGGTCCCCGAACTGATGCTCGTAATAGATGACATCCGGATCGGTAGGATCGGGATAGGTGAAGTAGGAGTCGCCCCCACCCCAACGATCCAGGTAGACATGCTCCCAGGGGTCCGTCACGTCCCATTCGACAACGTGATCGCTGGGGCCCCAGAGGGCAGCGTCATCCTGGGTCCCGCCGAAGATCTGGTAAGGGGTCTCCATATCCACGGAAACCGCGTAGAACTCGCCGATGGGGAGGTTGTTCAGATGGAGCCAGGACTCCCCCCGGTCGTAGGAGACGTGAAGACCTCCATCATTCCCCAGAATCATGTGATCTCCGTCCGAGGGATTGATCCAGAGCTCGTGCTGGTCCAGGTGGAGCACCCGTGATCCATGAGGGAGGAGGTGCACCAGCGTGCCCTGGATCTGCCGGTAGGTCCTACCCCCGTCTTCGGACGCCATGAATCGTTGACCGGGTAAGTACACCACGTCTTCGTTGTCCGGGGCGACCTTGATGATGCAGAAGTCGTAGCCTGCCGGGACGGGCCCTTCGTTCACCTTCTTCCAGGTGGTGCCCGCATCTTCGGAGCGGTAGACCTCACCACCGACCCTCCTCCGCCCGCCCTCCTCCGATGTGGTTGCTGGGTCGGGGGAGTGGTTGTCCAGGAGCGCATAGACCACGTCCGGATTGGACGGCGCGATATCGAGAGCGATCCTGCCTACCCCCGGACCCGTGGGGAAGCCGTTGGTGAGCTGTTCCCAGGAGTCGCCGCCGTCGGTGGTTTTGTAGATGCCGCTCCCCTCCCCGCTGGCCGTGTGACCCCAGGCCCTCCTGGTCCGCTCCCAGGCGGTGGCGTAGATGGTGTTGGGATCGGAGGGATCCATAACCAGATCCACCACGCCGACCCTGTCGTTGATGTAGAGGATCTTCTCCCAGCTATTCCCGCCATCCCGGGTCTTGAAGAGTCCCCTCTCCTGGTTGAAGGAGTAGAGGTGACCGATGGCTGCCACGTACACGACCTCGGGGTCTCGGGGATGGATCAGCACCTGTCCGATGTGGTGTGTGTCGGACAAACCCTTGTGCTCCCAACTCTCCCCTCCGTCGAGGGACCTGAAGACACCGGTCCCGGCGTAGGAACTGCGGGCCATGAGGACCTCGCCGGTGCCTACCCATACGACGTCCGGGTCCGATTCGGAGACAGCCACATCACCGATGGTGAAAGTTGACTCCTTTTCGAAAATGGGAGTCCAGGTCGTGCCGTTGTTCACCGTTTTCCAGAGGTTTCCCGATCCCACCCCTACATAGAAGGTGGTGCTCTCACCGGGTGGGACCGCTATGCTCTCGATGCGCCCCCCCTGCTTCTGAGGTCCCACCGCCCGCCATTCCAGCTCTGCGAAGGGGGAGTCCCCTTCCATCCTCTGGTGCTGCTCCCAGGCCAACATGCGGGTTGCAGCGTCGGTGGCGGTCCCGGAGCCGCCAATCCTATTTGGTGGAGCTTCCACCTGGACCGCCGCAAGCGGCGTGAGGGAGAGCAAAGCTCCCGCGAGGCCCAGAACGGCTATTGCCACGTATCGCATTTCATCCTCCATTCAGGCTGCCGGGCCAACCTACGTCGATTCCCGCCCGGGTAGCCACCACATCCCGGGAAAAAGGACTACATCATGCGACTCTCGAAGATGATCCAAGCCGTCGATACCCACGCCTGCGGTGAACCAGGTCGGGTCATCGTCGGAGGAGTCCTGGACGTTCCCGGCAGCACCATGTTCGAGAAGATGACCTATCTGGAAACCCAGGCCGACGATCTCCGGAAGCTCATGCTGCGGGAGCCACGGGGCTATCCGGCGGCGAACTGTAATCTCATCCTTCCGCCAACCCACCCCGAAGCCGCCGCCGGTTATGTCATCATGGAGCAGACGGAGTACCCCGGCATGTCCGGGACCAACACTATAGCTGTGGCCACCGTCCTCATCGAGACAGGTATGGTGGAATACCAGGAGCCCGTCACCGAGTTGGTCCTCGAATCCCCCGCCGGTCTCATCTCGGTCCAGGCTTTTGTGGAGGGCGGGAAGGTCAAGAGCGTGACTTTCGAGAACGTCCCTGCATTCCCGGTTCACCTGGACGCCCCCGTGGAAGTCCCAGAGCTGGGTACCGTCCAGGTGGATGTGTCTTACGGGGGGATGTTTTACGTGATTGCCGACGCAGAGCCCTTGGGCCTTCGGCTCACACCCGACGAGGCCAAAGACATCATACGGGTCGGGGAAATGATCAAAGCGGCCACCCAGGAACAGCTCGACTGTGTCCATCCCCATAACCAGGACATCCGGGGCGTCACCATTGCCCAACTATCGGCTCCAGCAACCAATCCCGACGCCCACCGAAAGAACACGGTAATCGTTTCCACCGGAAAGCTGGACTGGGAAAAACCCTCCACCTGGACCGGCTGCCTCGATCGATCACCATGCGGGACCGGTACCTGCGCGAGGATGGCGGCTATGTGGGCCAAGGGTGAGCTGGCCTTGAACCAGGACTTTCGGCACGAAGGAATTCTGGGAACGATCTTCACCGGGCGCCTGCTCCGGGAGACCAAAGTTGGTGAGTACAAAGCCGTGGTCCCAACGCTGAAGGGTACGGCCTGGATCACTGGCTTCGCCTCCTACGTCTTGGACCCCGAGGACCCCTTCCCCACCGGTTATACCGTGGGGGACATATGGGGGGCTCAGGAAGGCTGAATTTGGCCCAGAAGGTCCCAAACCACCCCGGCCATGGCTGCATCCTGCGCGCCCACGCCGGTTAGATCACAAACGATGAGCTCGTCGCCCTCCCGGCCCGGGCGCTCTCCGAGGAGAACCTCCCCCAACTCCGCGTGGATGTCTTCCGGGGCAAGGATCCCCGCGCTCACGGCGTGATGGGTCTCCCCCAAGCCAAGGCACTGGGCCCGGGAATCCACCACAACCTTCGCCGGCGCCCCCAGGATTTCCGGGGCCAGCTCCTGTTTGTCGGGTCCGTCAGAGCCCACCGCCACCACCGTCGCGCCCCGAGCCAGCCAACCCAGCTCCAAGAGAGGCTCCCTGGAGGGGGTCACGGTAATCACCAGATCCGCCCCCTCAACCGCTTCCCTCGGGCTGCCCGCACCCGAAACTGGAACGCCGAGAGCAGGGCCCATTTCCTCCACGTAGGCGGCGACCTCTTCCGGGAGAGGGCTCCAGGCCCGGAGTTCCCTAATCGTCCTCACCCGGCTGATGGCCCGGAGCTGGTACCGTGCCTGGGATCCAGCACCGACGACAGCTACGGTCAGGGGTCGGTCCGGAGCCAGTAGACGAACGGCCAACGCTCCGGCAGCCCCGGTGCGGAGCTCGGTCAAATAAGCGTTGTCCTGGAAGAGGGCCAGGGGGAAGCCGGTAGTGGAATCAAAAACCAGAACCAGCCCCGCCCCGACGGGCAGGCCCCTGTCGGGATTCCGGTAGAATCCCGATGCGAATTTTATGGCAAAAACGGGTTCCCCTTGAAGGTACGCCCCCTTCACATGAACCTCTCCTCGGACTTCCTCCAGCTCCATTCCGAGGGGTGGCGGCTGAATCACTCGATTCTCGGCCAAGGCTTTGAAGGCCGTCTCCACCGCTGACAGCGCCTCGTCCTCCCCAACCATCTCCCTGAGCTGACCCTCTCCGAAGACCTTCATGTTTCGCTCCACTGAGTTGTCCCACTGGACATGTATTCCACCTGACCAGCAGCTTTTCGAGTCCACCGACCTTTTCCGACCCTCACGACCACTGGAATGGCGGGATAGTAACACGAGATGTGATCCTCGGTCGATGAATCACACTCCTCACCTGCAGCTTCCTCCGGGCGCCGGCCCAGGTGGGGCCGGGCATGCTCTCAATGGCCCGCCGTCGAGCCACCATCGATGGCCAACGTGGTACCCGTAACGAAGCGTGCCTCGTATGAAGCCAGGTAGAGGACCGATTGGGCGATCTCGGCTGGCGTGGCAATGCGCTTCAACGGCGCGTAGTCGATCATGCTCTGCTCCACGGCCGCCGGGTTTTCACTCCTTTCGATCTTGGGGCGGATCATGTCGGTATCCACATACCCCGGGCATACGCAGTTGACCCGTACCTCCGGTGCGACTTCCAGCGCCATGGCGCGGGTCATGTTTACGACCCCACCCTTGGACGCGCAGTATACGACAATCCCTGGACACCCCATCAACCCGGCATCCGAGGCCATGTTGACGATATTGCCTTTGGACTTTCGCAATTCCGGCAATGCGGCACGACAGCAGAAGAACAGGCCCTTCAAGTTGACGTCGATGTGAGCGTCCCACATAGCCTCGTCGGAATCTTCAATGGGTCTCCCAGCACCGACACCGGCATTGTTCACGAGAACGTCCAGGCCGCCGAAGGCGTCGATGGCGGTCCCTACCGTTGATTCGCATCCCGGGACAGTTCCGATATCACCCGGGGCAGGGACCAGACGCTCACCCATACCCAGTCTGTCGATGGCGGAACCCACCGATCCCTCCGTTCTTCCGTTGACAGCGACACGCGCGCCTGCGTTGAGAAAGGCCTCCGCGATAGCGAAGCCGATACCCCGACTACCGCCGGTTACAAGGATCCGCTTGTCCGAAAAATCCATGTCACTTCCTCTCGAGTGTTTCGTCCGAGACTTTCCGTTACTGACTGACTCGCCCTCACCTCCGCTCCCAGATCCTGTGGGTCAGCAACGGTTCCTGCAACGTCCTCAACCACAACGCCCATCAGAGGGACTGGAGCGACCCCAGCTCTTCCTCGATGATCTGGTTCAGCCGGGTCCGATTCACCTCTAAGCGGTCCGAGAGGTCGTCGAATACCGTGTACATCGATGGCGTGGGTCTGGCATCCGCCATGACGACGGCGCCCGAGAGCCGACTCAACTTCTGGATCAACCCCGGGGGACCCCACATCATGGGGTGCGCCTCGGACCCCATCCAGATCGTGAGGTTGCCCTCGATCTCATCCAACTCCTCCAGTACCCTGTCCACCTCACCCCTGGACTCCTCGGACAGCTCAGCCCAATCCCCGGATACCTGGGCTCGGACTTCTCTGAGTCTCATCACCACGTCGGACACTTCCGATACCCGAAGCTGGATGTCACCCATGAGCTCGAATTGGGCCCTGAGATCGGCTTCGCTGGCCTGTACCCTCGGATCTTTCCGAATCTCGAAAGGCTGCTCGTGAGTCTTTCCATCCACCGTGAGCCGGACAACATATCGTCCGGGAAGGGCGACCGGTGGTGAAGGCGGCGAGTGATCGACGCTCTGGAACTCGTTCAATGCTCCAGCGGACGAAGGCAGCTGTTGGATACCCGGATATCGCATGTTCCAGTGAAAGCGGTTCATGCCTGCCGTAGTAGGGGGCTTGGGCCCCTCCTCCGACGCGTTGGAGAACTGCCGGATGGTCTCGCCGTCCGCATCCGTGATGGTGAGCGTCACCTCATTTTCCGGTTCCTGGGCCAGGTAATACTCGATCGTCACCCCCCTCGGCGGGTTCCTCCCGACGTCCGAGGACTTGATCGTCGTCCATCCTCTCCCTCCCCGGAGTAGTCGGAGAGCGGGGGCGACTTCGAATAGATGCACCGGAGCCGATGCGACTTCGGGGGTGATACCGCGCAGGGACGAGATGTTATCCATGATCCAGAATCCCCGCCCATGAGTTGCCACCACCAGGTCGTCGTCCTTCACGACCATCTGCATCACGATCACCGGTGGCAGGTTTCGCTGAAGAGACTGCCAGGAGTCCCCGGCGTCGAACGAGATGTACGCTCCGGTCTCCGTTCCCGCGTAGAGGAGGCCCGGCCGGATCGGATCCTCTCGGATGACCCACGAGAAGTCGTTTTCCCGAATCCCGTTCGTAATTCGCTCCCAGGTGCTGCCGTAGTCCGTAGTCCTGTAGAGATAGGGTTTTCGATCACTCACACGGTGCCGTTCTCCTGAGACGTAGACCGTCCCACGACGGTGAGGAGAGACTTCGATGGACGTGATCGTTGTCCATTCCGGTAGATCCGGAGGAGAGACGTCCAGCCAGCTCCCGCCACCGTCCCGCGACACCTGGATGGTGCTGTCGTCCGTGCCCACCCAGAGCTCACCCTCCTGAAGGGGAGACTCGGCAAGGGTCCGTATGAGACTCACATGAAAAAGCGAGGACGCGTTGGAGCTGATGGGCCCTCCGGAGGTGCTGTCCATCACCTCCCGGTGGTTCCGCGTGAGGTCGGAGCTGATCTGGTCCCAGGAGGTTCCTTCGTCGGTGGATCGGAAGACGTACTGAGCCGCCGTATAGAGAACACCGGGATCGTGGGGTGAGAGGAGAACAGGGAACGAGTAGTAGAACCGGTACTTCACGTCTTTGACCGCCGTACCGAACTCCACCTCGGGCCAAACGCTGACGTCCGGAGCCCGCCCCGTTTCACGGTCAAAGCGGAACATCCTGGCCCTGTCATTTGCATAGACTACGCTGCCGTCGGGCTTTACCGCGGTCTGGCCGCCCTCGCCGATGGGAAGTGGAAGGTAGTGCACCCACCCGATGGAAGGGTCGTCAGTTCGACTTGGAATCGCGATGTGGCTGTTGTCGTTCTGGGCGGCGTAGATCCAGTAGGGCTCCTGGTCGTCCACAGCCAGGCTGAGAAGATCTGCCGTAGGTTGGTTCTCCAGGCTTGACCAGGACTCCCCTCCGTTCAAACTCACCGCGGCGCCTCCGTCCCCTCCGTCGATCATTCGGTTCGGGTCTTCCGGGTCGATCCACAACGCATGATGATCCCAGTTATACGTGGAAACGTATTCGAACGTCCGGCCCCCGTCCGTGGACTTCTGGAAGCCGCTGATGGGCTGGATATAGACGACCTCGGGGTTTTGGGGGTCGGCGGTGATGTGGTTATAGGAGTTGGGGATCTCCAGCATGCTGGGATCTTGATGCGTCCTCTGCCAGGTGGAACCGCTGTCGTCGGAACGATAGATCCCGCCCTCGCCTTCGTCAGCCTCGATGAACGCGTACACACGGCTGGGGCGGGCCGGCGAGATGGTGACGCAGATCTTTCCGATCAGCCCTCCTGGCATACCGGGGTTTCGGGTGATGTCCGTCCAGCTGTCCCCGCCATCCG
>JAUXEE010000162.1 GCA_030618065.1 Gemmatimonadota bacterium | reverse complement strand
TCGCTGACGGGGACCTGGAGAAGCGGGTGCCGGTGGAGGGTTCAGACACCATCTCCTGGCTGGGCCAGGAGTTCAACACCATGGCGGACTCTGTGACCGGTCTTCTTCGGGAGGTGGGGCAGCAGAGGGAGCGGCTCGAAACCGTCATCAACAGCATTGATGACGGGATCGTCGTCCTGGATCCACAGAGACGGATCGTCGCCGCGAACACGGCCTTCCTGAGCCGCACCGGTCATGGCCGGGAAGAGGTTCTCGGCTGCTCCTGTAAAGAACTCGCTGGGGGCGTGTGCGATACCACAGATTGCCCCACGCTGGCTTGCCTGGACACCGGGAGGCCTCAGGTCAGACTCTGCCAGAGGCGGAGCCCCGACGGGTCAGTCGCCTGGGAAGAGGTCCATTCCTCGCCCGTTCATGGCCCAGGGGGGGAGATCGTACAGGTGGTTGAGGTCTGGAGGGACATTTCGGAGCGTCGGGGTGCGGAAGCCCGTCTCGCCGAGTCACATCGGCTGGCCTCCTTGGGGATGCTTGCCTCGGGGTTTTCCCACGAGATGAATACCCCCCTTGCGACGGTCTTGACCTGTATCGAGGGTATTCTTCGGGAGATCCGGGCCGACGGGAGTCCTGTCCCCGGTGGTGACCGGATCGACAAAACCGCCACCATCGCCAGAGATCAGATCCTGCGCTGTAAGGGAATCACCCAACACTTTCTTCGGCTTTCCCGGGGCCAGAGTTCCCCGGGGGATTTGGTTGATGTAGGGATCGTGGTCGAGGCAGTGATACGACTGGTGGAGCCCACGGCTCAGGCTCGGGGGGTGGCGGTCGAGGCGGGTCCCCTCCCCGCCAATATACAGGTAAGAGCCGACGAATCAGACCTTCAGCATGCGTTGATCAATCTTCTCATCAACGCCGTCGAGGCCTGCGGCGAGGGCGGCCAAGTCGAAGTCCAGGTCGAACAGAGTGGTTCCGTGCGGATTCGAGTCTCGGATAACGGACGGGGCATCCCTCCGGGCGAGGTGACCAAGATTTTCGAGCCTTTCGTTAGCCTTAGGGAGGGCGGAACGGGGCTGGGTCTTTTCTTGGCTCTCAATTTTGTGCGGCAGTGGGGTGGAGACATCCTGATCGAGAGCACGCCGGATCACGGCTCCGTATTCGAAATCGTCCTACCGACCATTGAGAATGCCACGCCGGTGGAGGCCGTATCGTGACCCGAGGTACATCCATCCTCCTGGTTGACGACGACGAAGCTTTTCGGGTCGTCATGGCCGCAGAGCTCACCCACCGGGGCTTCGATGTCACCACCGCCAAGTCCGGCCAGGAGGCCCTGTCGCAAATGGGCGTTGGCCAACCGGATGTTGTCCTCCTCGATCTGCAGTTACCGGATATTTCGGGCCTGGATGTACTGAAAGCTGCACCGGAAACCAGCCCCGGCAGTGAGATCATCATGCTGACCGGGCATGGCTCCATGGACACCGCCATCGAATCGATTCGGATGGGGGCCTTCGACTACGTATCCAAGCCCTGCCCCCTGGACGAGATGGAGGTCCGGATCCAGAGAGCCGTGGAACACCAGTCCCTGAGCCGCCGGACGAGCGTTCTGGAGCGAGGCCTTACACCCCGTGACCCTGGGGACTGGATTGTCGGGAATAGCCAGGAGTTCCGAAAGCTCCTGGAGTTGGCGGAGCGGGTGGCCTTGAGCGACTCCACGGTCCTCATCACGGGGGAAACGGGATCGGGAAAGGAGATGGTGGCGAAGCTCCTTCATACTCGCAGCACCCGTGGAAAACGCCCGTTCGTCGTGGTCGAATGTGCTGCACTCCAACAGGAACTCCTGCAAAGCGAGCTGTTCGGGCATGATCGCGGAGCGTTCACCGGAGCGGACCGGAAGAAGCCGGGCCTCTTCGAGGTGGCCGACGGAGGCACCATCTTCCTCGATGAAATCGGAGAGGTCAGTCCTGGTACGCAGGTCAAATTGCTTCGGGTCCTGGACACCTCCACCTTCAGGCACGTGGGTGGCACCAACGAGATCAAGGTGGATGTGCGGATTGTCGTGGCCACCAACCGAGATCTGGCCGGCATGGTCCGGCAGGGGCTCTTCAGGGAGGACCTCTACTACCGTCTCAGCACGATCATCTTGAGTCTTCCGCCCCTGCGTGAACGCAGCGGGGACACAGATGTGTTGGTCGACCACTTCGTCAATCTTCTCAACGACCGCTTTGGGCTTCGGAAACGCATTGGCCCGGAAGCAAGGGAGCTCCTTCGCCGTCACGATTGGCCTGGGAACGTCCGGGAGCTTATGCATGCCGTGGAACGCGCCCTCATCGTTTGTGAGGGAGATGAAATCGGCCCGGAGCACCTTCCTAGTGCTCTGAGGTCGCGGGACTCCGCATCATCGGCGAAAGACGGCGGGCCCCTTCCGTCTTTGGCTGAACTTGAGCGGGACCACATCGAGAGGGTTCTCGATTCGGTCGCTGGTCACAGGGGGAGCGCCTCCCGAATCCTCGGGATCAGCGAACGAAACCTTTACAGAAAGCTGAAAGCATACGGGATATAGTGAGCATCCCCATCCTTCAGGAGTGAACTCCTTGTTCGAAGGCATCGTAGGCAGCGTCGTCTGGGTTCTGGCCAACGCTTTATACATCGATATGAAGAGGAAGTGCCGGTCGGGTTTTAGTCGGATCATCCTGTTCTGGATGGGAACTCCCCTGACCTGGCTCTGGTTTTTTCTGATCCGGGAGGGATCTGCACCTGCGATCGAGGAGGCGCCTGACGATGCTGAGGCCCTCCTGGCCGAGATCAGGCGGGATCGCCGGTTGAGTGCCGGCACGCCGCTGGCAAGGGGGGCCGGAGTGGAAGAAAGGGAGGGCCCACCCCCACCGGGGGATGGGCCCTAACTGTTCATTTTTCCGATTTCTGGGCGCGACCCGGTCACCCCCCGGTGATGGTCACCGACTCCATGATCACATCTTCCTTAGGTCGATCTTCCCTGGCGGTGGGGGTGCTCCCGATGTTTTGGACCACCTCCATCCCTTCGGTCACCTCTGCGAAGACGGCGTGCTTCCCGTCCAGCCAGGGCGTGGCTTCCAAGGTGATGAAGAACTGGGAGCCGCCGCTGTTGGGGCCGGAGTTGGCCATGGAGAGGATTCCAGGGCCGCCGTGTGATAGCTCCGGGTCGAACTCATCCGGAATGGTGTATCCCGGCCCACCCCGGCCGGTGCCGGTCGGATCTCCGCCCTGAATCATGAAGTCCTTGATGACCCGGTGGAAAACCACCCCGTCGTAGAACCCCTTTTCAGCCAGGTCGATGAAGTTCTTCGTGGTTTTGGGGGCCCGGTCTTCAAAGAGCTCGATGGTGAAGGAACCTAGATTGGTTTTGAACTGAGCGGCTCGGTTTGCCATGGGTACCTCTCTCAGTGGATAATGCCGGGAACGCCCGGAAGACGCCTCCGATCGAATCATGGGGTTCGATAAGGGTAACGAAACCGGAGATCCGATCAACCGCCAATGAGTGTCAGCCCGGTTTCCCGCTGGCGGCGTCGGCAGTTGCTCTTCCGTAGATCTCACCTAGCTTTCCCGGTTCATGACGGAATACAGAATTCACGAAAGCGGACGCATGAACTCCTCGACGTATCTCCTTCGCCGGAGCTGGCTCCCTTTCATTCTGGCCCTGGGCGCCTGCATGGGAGCCCTGGAGCTGGCTCCTGACGACTCGGACCAGGTCCTGGCTCGACATCTCCTGGATGTGCCGAGCCCCCTGGAACCCGGATCGTACCAGGTGAAGTCTCTTTTCTACGGAAGCGGAACGGATAAGAACCGACCTGAATTCCGGGACTCCATCGCCTTCGAGACTGGACGGGTCGATGCCTCGAAGCTCGTGAGTCTTGGAAGCAGCGCCAAAAGCCGGAACAAGTACTGGGGTTTCAAGCCTGACTCCTTCCCCCTCAATGCTCGAGTCTGGTATCCTGACGGACCCGGTCCCTTCCCCTTGGTCCTGGTGGCCCACGGGAACCACAACATGAAGGACTTCTCCGATCCGGGCTACGAATATCTGGGTCGCCACCTTGCCGGCCGAGGTTTTATCCTGGCTTCCCTGGACATGAACTTTATCAATGGAGGGATTCGAGGAGAAAACGACGGACGAGGCTGGCTCTTCCTGGAGCACATGGGTGCATGGGAGGGCTTCAACTCCGATCCCGACAACCCCTTCCATGGCCGGGTGGACATGGAGAACATCGGCATCATCGGCCATTCGCGGGGGGGAGAGGCCGTGGGCCACGCTGCCGCCTTCAACCACCTCACCCACTACCCTGATGACGCCACCCTCACCTGGGATTTCGGCTTCGATATCAAGGCCGTCATCGCCATCGCCCCGGTGGATGGCCAGTACCGACCCACGAGCCGGCTGGCTCCGGTGGAAAACGTGAACTACCTGGTCTTCCACGGGACCCACGATGGTGACGTCTCCAGCTTCTCCGGCCTCAGGACCTATAAACGAATCCGCTTCACCGATGGGAAGCCCCACTTCAAAGCATCGGTCTATGTACACCGAGCCAACCACGGCCAATGGAACACCGTCTGGGGATCTCACGACCGGGGATCCCGGAGTGGCCGTTCCCTGGATCTGAGGGGACTACTGGAGGGCGAAGAGCAGCGGCGCTTCGCATTGGTCTATGTCACGGCCTTCCTCGAGTCCTCACTGAAGGGGAGGGACGATTACCTTCCCATGTTCAGGGACCATCGGGTGATTGGAGGCTGGCTGCCCAAGACCATGTACATCACCCAGTTCCAGGAGGCGAGTTTCCGATCTCTGGCCGCCTTCGAGGAAGACATCGATGTGACCACCGGGGCTCTCCCGGAGGTCAAAATCCGAGGGGACAGCCTGGCCACCTGGAAGGAAGACGTCCTTCCGTTCCGGTCAAGGAGCAGTTCCTCCTCCGGGACCACACAGGAGAACCAGGCCGTCTGGCTTGGATGGAACAACCGGATCGCGGGGAAGGACACCACCCGGATGGGCCCACCGGCCGCCTACGCCTTGGAACTTCCGGAGGGCCTGGGTGAGGATTGGGGTCTGGCGCCGGGCACGACACTGGACTTCATGCTCACGGCCATGGATCAAACTCCCCGGCCCCGGAAGGACCCGGCGGCGGAGGAAGAAAAGGAGAAGGGAGAGGAGAAGGGAGAGGAAGAGCAGCAGGCCGATGACGACGAGGATGAGGAGAAACCACCCCTCCGTCTTTCTGTGCAGCTTGTGGATGCTGATGGGGTATCGGGGAAAGTCCTATTGAATCGCTACGGGCCCGTGCGGCGGCCCATCGAGATTCGGATTCAGAGACGAAAAGACCAGCAGTATTCCGGGAACACGGAGATGGTTCTCCAGAGCTACTCCATCCCCCTCGAAGACTTCATGCTCGAGTCCTCCGGCGACCTGGACCTGTCCAGGTTGAAGGAGATCCGGTTCCTATTCGATGAAAGCAACGCTGGGACGGTGGTTCTGGACGAGATGGGCTTTTCTCGGATGGACCCGGCCTTCCTCAGGGTGTCGGCTTCCCGTTAGCGCCATCCGACGCTGAAGCGGTGGGACGGGCTTCCT
>JAUXEE010000204.1 GCA_030618065.1 Gemmatimonadota bacterium | reverse complement strand
TACGTCCCGATGCCATTCTCATCGCTCTGGCGTCATGGTCGGAGGAAGATGAAATGGTGAGTCTGTCGGCCGATTGGGACGCTCTGGGTCTTGGAGATGGCGTGGGGCACCGAGCCTACGCCCCCGAGGTGGAGGGGCTGCAGGAGTCCTCCGACATTGACCTTTCGGCCGTGCATGTACCGGCGGGCAAGGGGTTGTTTATGGTGGTGAAAAGGTCCGGGGAGCCCTAGGGACAACGGTTTCCCATTCCCGCCCCCGGTCATTTCGCCGTTCGTCCGCTGACGCACCGGACGCCCCCTGACCTCCCGCCTGGCCCCTGACGCCCCGCACGTTGCGCCTACGCTTCGCTCGGCCGTCTCGCGGGGGAACATCCGGAGGCGCACAGCATGTTCACCTTTCCCTTTTCCGGGGTCTCGTCCGGTTTCTGGGGGGCCGCCCGTGTTTCTGCCGTCCCATCGTCCCAGTAGCGACCCATTCGAACATCCGAGCGTCCCAACCAGCCATGGACGGATTTGGAGCCGACCAAGTGGTGGGGGCCGGGACCCCTGCGGGATTCGGCGTTCCTGCCGACTCCGGGCCCTTCTGCCGGGCGAACCGGCGACCACCGGACATTCGCATCCTCCGAAGCCCTCCTCGACCCTTTCAAGGGCCTTCCAGGACCTCGGAAAACCCCCTCATATATTTCATGTAGTCAACGCTCGGTCCCTTTGTGCCGGGCCTTTCACCCCCCCCTTGGGATGACGTGAAGACGTGAGGAGGATCCCTGGAATGATTGCCTTCCCAGACACCATCGACCCCGCTACGGACACCGCCGGCGACACCGCTACGGAAGGCGTCTGCGACGTAGGTGAGGAAGACCCGCAGGGCCTTCGTGGCAGAGACACCGTGAAGGCCGATCCAGGAATGGGAACGCCCCTGACGAAACCCCATGTTGGTGGGATGGGCAAGGGTAAGTTTATGAAATTTGGATTGATCAGATTAGATGGTCTAGTTAATATGGATTCATGAAGATCATCAACATTTACGACGCCAAGACGCAGCTCTCGCGATTGCTGCGAGAGGTGGCGGCGGGGGAGGACATTGTGATCGCGAAGAACGGTACGCCCCTGGCACGCCTGGTGCCGTACCAATTGAAAGGGGAGGTGCGTGAATTGGGTTTCGCCCGTGGCCGTATCAGAATCTCGGACAATTTCGATGCGCCCCTCCCACAAGACCTACTGGAGGAATTTGATGCGGGTTCTTCTTGATACACAGGCATGGCTCTGGATGCTCATGGACCCGGAACGCTTCTCCCGCCGATCCCTTCGCATCGTGGAGAAGACAGCGAACGATCTGGTGTTTTCAGCCGCCAGTGCGTGGGAGATTGGGATCAAGCACGAGCTGGGCAGACTGGAGCTTCCCGGAGCACCGGAATCCGTGATTCCGGATCTTATGCTCCGCAGTGGCGTGGAGGCATTGTCCATCAGCCACGCCCATGCTCTCCGGGCCAGCGCTCTGCCTCCCCATCATCGGGACCCCTTCGACCGCCTGCTCATCGCCCAGGCCCAGATTGAGAACTTGCCGATCCTCACCTCCGATTCCCAGATGGCCCTCTACGACGTGGAGGTAATTGGCGCCGCATAAATGGGGCGGACCACGCTCCGATCGGATCAGACGCCGCTCGCCCCCCCCAAAGCCTCAGGCAGGAGCTTCCTCCTTACCGCCTCCCAACACGAGGCCGATCACGCCACCACCCAAGCCACTCCAGATGGCGGTTACGAACGGGTCTGTGAGAACCGTCGTCAGGTCGAACAGATTCGTCATGGAGAACTGGGTCAAGCCGACGGAAAGAGACATCAGGAACCCCAATACCACCCCAACCTTCAGAGCCGGCCTGAATCCGGATACGCCGGCCCATTTCCCGATGACCACGGTCAGCAAGACGGCCCATAGATATTGGCCGAGAATGAGATGCAGGAAGTCCATCTCCTCCTTCACGACCCCCGTGGCAGTCCCGACGTGAGCTTCGAAGAACCCGGAAAGGGCCAGCCCCCAGAGAAGGAAGCCGAAGACGAAGAGGGTCACTCCTCCAGCCACGGATGCAGTAAAGAAACGTCCCGAAGTCATTTCATTCCTCCTGTTTTGGGTTGCTCCGACGCCGAGTGGACGGCACGAAGGCGCTCAAGCTCTCGTTGGAGTGGGGCTCAGCCCGGCACTGCGTAGGGTAGCACTCCCTCCCTTCCGAGGGATTCCAGGTAGACCCGGGTCCCCTGGATAAGGACGGGGCCGCGCACAGACTCCGGGTCAGCCTCCGACCCGCCTTCCGATCCGATCCTCAACCAACCCAATACCGAAAGCAGGTCCTCCTCGGCCATGGCGGTGCAGCCTGCGGTAGGGTTTTGGGGCCCTCTCCACACGTGGAGGAAGATGCAGGAACCGGCTCCTGGCTCACCCTCGTCGTTGTAGCGCACCACCACACCCCACCGGTAGAGGCCATCGCCATGAGCCAGATCCCTGCGCATGGCCTCAGCGCTCTTCCAGTCCCTCGCTACTCGGGCGGATTCAGGAAGCGTGTCCGGATCGAAGATCTGGTTATAGTAGGCGGAACCCGGATCGTCCACGCAGATGGATCCCGGGGCCATGTGTTCGTAGGGAAGGGCCGACCCGGAGGGAAAGAACAAGCCCGTAGGTGGCTCCTGGGTGTATCCGAACACCCGCCCCAACTCGAAAACCCCCTGAGGCGAGCGACCGTCACCTTCCTGCTTGGGCCCCACGCCGCCCCAGCCCACAACCACGGGGATGGGGGTTCCCACCTGCCGCCAGGCTCCTTCGCCCCCGACTCGCTCCATCCGAAACAACCGGCCACTGATGTTGCCCGGCTCCTCCGTGACCATGACCAGGTGCTGATGGGCCTGGGTAACCCGATTTCGGAAGGAACCCTGATTCACGAAGCGGCTGGTGGGGACCGAGGCCTCCTGAGTGCAAGCGCCGACAACCACCGCCAGCAACCCGATTGTGACGAGAACCCTCATTTCCGTGGGCCTCCCGGGCCTCATTGTCTCCAGTGCCTCATCGGTTCCTGGGCCTCATTGGTTCCAGCTCCTCGCCCTTCGCAGAATCTCCTCCGCCAAGATCCGCCCACCCTCCACGCTGGGTTCGATGGGATTGGCGTAATGAATCGGCTCGTTCAGGAGATCCCGGAGCTCGACGAAGTCGTCCACCGCCTTCCCGATGAAGGCAGGGCCCCCGGCCGTGTAGGGTGCGTTGTCGAAGATAGAATCCCCGAGGAGAACGATGTGCATGGTGTCCCAATCCGCTCCCTATCCCACTCCCATCACCACCGGAGCGTGGTCGTCGTTGACGTGGCGAGAAAGGTTGACGGCAGGCCCCCGGGCCCCCCAACCAGACCGGTAAATCTCTTGTTTCCCGGTGCCCCATACCTGGAAAAACACCACCGGCGCCGACGGATGCCATTGGCAATAGTCCTCCCGGCCCGGCATGTCCGAGACATGCCAGCTGTCACCGGTTTCGAGATCCATGGCCATGATCTCGGCTTCCCAGTGTCCTTCTTTCTTCGAGGTCCAGCAAATCATACGGCCATCATGGGACAGCTCGGGGCCAGTGTCGTTCCAATCGTTTTCCGTAAGCCGTCGTTCGGTGCGGGTGGCCAGATCCAGGAGGAACAGATCCTGGTCTCCCTCATCGGCGCCGTCTCCCCACCCGCGGTGGTAAGCCACCCAGTTGCCCTGAACAGAAGGATCCCGGGCCGGAAGAGTGCCGAAGGTGAGCCGGTCGATCTCCCCGGATTCAAGGTCCAGAAAATACAGATCACCGGGCCCGTCGCGCTGGGAGCCCCAGATGATCCCGGAGCCGTCAGGAAGAAAGCGGGGCTCGTAGTCCCGGGCTGCGTCGTGGGTAAGTCGGCGGAGGCTCCCGTCCTCCAAGTCAACCAAGAACAGGTCCAGCACCGAGTGGGGGTCCAGGCCGCCGATTCCGTCGGGGAATCGAGGCAAAGCAGAAGTGTCGAGGCCGTCCGGCTGAAGCTCCAACACCACTACCATCGTCCTACCATCGGGAGAAATGTTCCCGTCCAGGGCTCCCGCCTGCCGATTGGGCCCCGATAAGGCCATGCCGAGAAACGGTCCGGCAACGGGTTGGAAGTGACCGTTCACCAGTTCGCCAAGCTCCATATGATCGGGGTAGTGCCTGAAGGTGATGGCCATCTCCCCGCCATTCACGGGAATCACGGGGCAACCCGGCTCTCTGGTGAGGCTGAATTTGTCGTCGCCGTTCTCATCCATCCGGAAGGCGTACTCCTCTTCCCGTTGGGAGCAGAACCAGATCTCCACGGGGGGGACGCGGAGACCGACGACTGGCGGGCTCCCCCCTTCCCCATCGAATCCCAGGAAGGCCGCGACGACCATGGCGGCTGCAAACAGGCTCACCCAAACACCATTCCTCCTGAACCAGGATCGATGCGGTGCGGCGGCCGTCTTTTCGGGGGTCAACTCACCCGTGGTATGGGGTTCATCCGGAGAGTCTCCCAGGCCATCTGCTCCCTCCAGCACCTCCGGTTCGGGCGGGGCCGGCACCTCCGGCTCGAGCGGAACCGGCACCTGCATTCCGTTTCCGTTTCCGTTTCGGATCTCTTCCAGAGTGTCTTGAAACCCCTCACCTTCCTCGTCCAGGTCGGCTCCCACCAGCACGGACTCGG
>JAUXEE010000166.1 GCA_030618065.1 Gemmatimonadota bacterium | reverse complement strand
TGGGCCGCCTCCCGGTAGGCGGGAAATATCGCCTGGTGGTGCTCATACCCTGGCCTCATCAGCCCCATCTCCGTGTCATAGACGTCCAGAAAGTGCCCGTATAACTCCCGGGCTCCACTCTCATCCCCAAGAGCTGCGGAAGCCTCCGCGGCCACGGCCAGCAAGAGGAGGTAGTCCGGGACCTGTGCCAGTCCCTCCTGGGCTTTGGCGAGAGCCGCCTGGTGATCTCCTCCCACTTGGTGGAGTAGGGCGTAGTGGTAAAGGCCGTCAGAATCCGAGGGATTCAACTGTTCGTAGATGACCAGCGCCTTAGGAAGAAAGAAGGTGACGTCCGCCGTATCTCCGGCACTGTTGGACCTCATGACCCGGTTGAACAAAACGGTCCCCTGCTCCTCCAGGGACATGGTGGCCAGGTCCAACGCGCTCCCTCCCCCGGTGGCACCCCCCATACCCGAAGGAGCCGGGCCGCCTCCTCCCGAGCCATTGCTCCGGGTCAGGACGGGGTAGCCGAGGGAAAAAAGCACCACCACCAGGAGGACTCCGGCGACCCACCAGGCCAGGTTGGTATTCCCGCCAGGCGCGGGAGCGGTAGCGGCAGCACCTTGGCCCCTGGCACCCTCACCCCCGGAAAGGGCATTCCCGCAACCCGTGCAAAACCGGGATCCCGGGGGAAGCTGAGCCCCGCACGAGGGACACTTCTTCACTCTCAGCGGCTTCCCGCAAGAAGCGCAAAACTTCCCAGAGGCCGCCGCCCCGCATGATGGACACTTCATTGATCGTCCTCTCAATCCCTTCCTGCCAGGGCGTTGAACAGCAAGGGCCAGGTAGTGACGGTCTGGCCACGATAATCAGGTTGAAATCCAAAAAGAACCAGGGAGCCCTGGCCGACCTCGACTTCTACGATGGCAGCCTTCCCCGCCACATACTCCGGCCCAAGGAGCCACCCGGACAGAAGTGGATTCCCTTCGGAGAACCGGGCAACCACCTCCACCTGCGGATCGTCAACGTCGAAGGCCCGACTGCTCCGCCAATACCAAACTGGGGTGGAGTCCCCTTTCCCCAGGGTTACCGGATGGTCTTCCTCCAGATCCACGCTGAGGATGGAGCCTGGAATGAAGTAGTCTTCCGCCGGCAACCGCTCCACGGCACTGGAGATCCCCAAATCAAACACCTCGATGAGAAACTCCGTGGCTTCCTCTACCGCCACTACCCTCCCTCCGTTCCGGACGAAGGTCTGAAGAGCCTGGACACCGGCGGTACCCAAACCACCTGTGTACTCGGGGGGGAGGGTCCCCTCGCGGAACCCGTTCCTGATAGAAGAAGGACTCTGTGTCTGAAAGAGGATCACATCGTAATCCTCCTCCAGCTCCCCTGCCCGGATCCGCGCATCTCGGACGGTGTCATACACCAGACCGTGCTGGTCGAAGACCCACCGGGTCCACCCTTCGGGCATCGGCTCCTGCCAGGATCGGTAGATCCCGATGCGGGGCGCGTCATCCCCCGCTAGAGAGCTGGGCAACCGGAAAGCCCATTCCGGGATATCGATGGGCTCCGAGAGAGCTACACGGACCGGGTCCTCCACAGCGACCGCATCGATATCCATGAGGAGGCCCAAGGTGTGAGCCGTCACATCGTATGGCCGGAGAGGCGGGCCCCCGGGGTATTCCCTCAGGTCCGGGTAGTGCTGGATCTCCAGCATGGTTTGTGCGAAGGATGCGTAAGGCTGGCGCATGGGGATGACGTAACTCCCTGCCGGAAAGCTCTCACCATCGGCCATGAACGCCGCTTCCGCTCGGTGAACCTCCACGTCCCCGGTGGTGAGGATACGGAGCGCGTAGGCCAAACCCGCCTCGTTCGCCTGATTGGCTGGAATCACCCAGGCCTCAGGCCACCGCTCCCAACCTTCAACAGCCCGCCGATTGATGTGGTAGAAGTTTTCAAGCCAATACCGGCGGTTCCGAGCCGCATTGTTCAGGAGGGCCACGGCTCCGGCTTCCATGTACTCGACGATATCCGGAAGACCCCACCCTCCTCCCTCCCAGGGCCAAGGGAAATTCCAGCTGCTGATGGTGGCGTCCAACCCCCGGCCGCCCCGTAGGTCATCCCACTCGATCCGGATGGGGGTGGCGATCCGGGCCGACGCCGTTTCGCTCAAAATCCGGACGCCGCCGTGGTAGTGCTGATAAGCTCTGGCCGGCGTAAAGCCGTCGTAACGGTTGTGGATGACCACACCCCTCCTCCCTTCCGCCGCCAACTCAGCCGCCATGTAAGCCCCGAGTTGATTGACACCGGCGATAAGGCCCGGATCGATGTTTTGTTCGTAGGGATCGATAAAGGGCGGGAAGAAGATCCTGGCCCCGTTGGAGCCCATCTGGTGGATGTCGTGAACGATCTGAGGGTGCCAGACGTTGTGGGCCTCCAACACCGTGTGTTGGGTCTCCAACTGGGTGAAGGCGTACCAGTCCCGGTTGTTGTCATGACCCGTGTATGGATGGTAAAGCCAGGGGAGTGTGGAGCCTTCGAACTCGGTTCCCACCCACTGGTTGTACCAGTCCACGATCCATTGCAGCCCGTCCGGATTCAGGGAAGGGATATCCAGGAAGATGACGTTGTCCAGAATCTCCCTGACCTCATCATCATTGGAAGAAGCCATCCGATGAACCAGACGTGCGGCCATCTGAGGGCCCCCCACCTCGGTCGCATGGATCCCGTGAGTGATGAGGACCACCGTTTTCCCCTGGTCGAGAAGCCGCTCGAGCTCCTCCTGCCCCCTCACTTCCCGAGGATCCGCAAGCTTCAGTTGGATTTCGCGTAACTCATCCAGCCTCGCCTGGTTTTCCGCGCTGGTGATGGTCAGCATGATGAATGGCCGCCCCATGGTGGTGGACCCCAACGTATCCACCTGAACCCGGGGACTGGCCTGGGCAATCTTCTCGTAATAGGCAGTGAGCTGATCCCAGTTCGCCAACTTCCTATCCGCACCCATCTCGAAGCCGAAATGGGAGCGGGGGGTGGGTACGCTCTGGGCGAAAACGCTACCCGTACCAACCAGGATGAAAAGCAGAGTCGAGAAGTACCGATGAAACATGAAACGCTCCTTGCGCCAGGGTCACGATGGGGAAGATGGCGGCACCGCGACCCGTCTACAACCCGGTGGGGAAGTGTAGAAACTCCCAGGAAAGATCGAACTTATCGGCAAGCCGTTCCGCCAGGGCCTTCACGCCGAAGGTCTCCGTAGCATAATGGCCACCCAGTAAGAGGTTCATGCCCATTTCCATGGCCTCATGATAGGCATGATGGGGTGCTTCTCCGGTTATCAAGGTGTCCAGGCCCATGGAGGAGGCCTCTGACAAGGCCGATGCTCCGGCTCCGGTGAGAACCCCGACGCGATTCACTTCTTCGGATCCCCCGGGGATCAAGCGGACTTCCCCTTCCAAAGATTCCCTCAGACGTTCCAGGAGTACCCCACGGTCCATGGAGGCTGAGGCCCACCATCCGACCTCCACCTCTTCGAAAGACCCGAACTGCCCCTCCGGGTCCAAACCGAGTGTCCGCAACAAGAGGGCGTTGTTCCCCAACTTCGGGTGGGCATCCAGCGGCAAGTGGAGGCTATATAGGCCGATGCCCCCCTGGATCAGGGCCGCCACCTTCCGGAATCTCGGCCCCGTGATGGGTCCCAATCCATCCCAGAACAAGCCGTGATGAACCAGGAGAAGGTGCACGCCCCGCCTCACCGCCTCGGCGATAGTCTCCTCGCTGGCATCCACGGCGGCTCCCACATGCCCTACTTCCTTCCGCCCTTCTATCTGAAGGCCATTCAGGGCGTGGGTGTAGTCCGGAAAGGTGGAAGCTTCGAAGGACTCTTCAAGGAAATAGAGGATTTGTTCTATTTTTACCATCGCCCCGGATCCTGCAATTGAAAAGAGGGAAGGATGATGTTTTCCGTAGAGGGGCACTCGGGAAAGAGGTGGAATGTGGAAAACCCCATCCCCACTCCGGTCCTGCCCTCCAGTGGACCAAATAACCCTATCAAAACAGTCTTTTGGGCACTCTCAGAACTTTCAACAACTGTGGAAAAGTCTCCACCGCCTGACCGCCGGCCGATTCCAGCCGAGGGTTTCTCACCCTTCCGGAGTATCGCCTTCCGGACCACTGCCGCCTTGGTCGTGGAGGGGCCTCGACCCAAAATCAGCCCCTTTTCCCATCTGGACGGTCCCGTTCAGCATCGCCCCCTCCTCCAACTGCATCCTGGCGGCGATGATTTCGCCTTCAATCTGACTGGAGGCTTGGATCTCCAACCTGGACTCAGCCCGTATGACCCCCTTTACCCTCCCCGCAATGACGGCATCCTGGGTGAAGATATCTCCGTCCACCACCCCATCCTTCCCCACGACGACGGCCTTCCCTGCCCTGATGTTCCCCTGCACTTTTCCCTCAATCCTGATTGCGCCATCGGCGTCACAATCACCCACCACCTTCATGCCCGGGCCGATGATGGAGATCACCTGCTCGGGGGGACTTGGTTTCACGCCTCGGTCTCTCGACATTGGCCTCACTCCTCCTCATTACGCTTTCACCGGCCAGGCCCCTTCGAGCGGGCGTTCCCGGATTGCCTCGGTTCAGCTTGGTGACTCCACCATGGAAAGAGGATCCAAGGGAAGTCCATCCAGCAGGATTTCAAAGTGCAAATGTGCGGCCGTGGATTGCCCGGTAGATCCCGACAATGCGATAACTTCTTTCCGCCTAACGTTTTGCCCTCGTTCCACGAGGATCATGGACGTGTGGGCATAAACGGTTTGGTAGCCATCCCCATGATCGAGGACGACGAAAAAGCCGTACATCGGATCCTCACCCACCCGGAGCACCCGGCCCGCTCCTGCAGCGCGTACGTAGGAATCCGTAGGGATGGCAATGTCCAGGCCAGGATGGTCTCCCGCGTCTCCAGCAATCAGGGGTTGGGTAATGTACCCCGCCTCAGTCAGAGGCCAGCTCGTAGGAAGATGCTCCCCAGCCTCCAGTTGTTGGTTCGCGCCACGACTTCCCGGAAGGCCGGAAGGGGGAAGCCAAAGGTAGGGAGAGATAGGTGTCTCACCGGGCCCGAACAAAGTCCGAAGATGTTCGTATTCGGCTTCCACCCGGGTCAACTCCTCTGCCAAGGTGAGGATCTGGACCCGCTCCTCCTGGAGGGAGTCCACCACAGCCTGCAGCTGCCAACTCCGGGTGGTACGGAAGGCGAGATACCACCAACTTGTGAACATCCCCCCACCCACCACCAAAGCGAGGACCAGAGAGATCACAGCTACCCGCAGGCCTCGTGGAGACAGGCGGAATGACCGACTCTCCCCGCTCTCGTCGGGGAGAAGAACGATGGTCAACCCTCCGGGCCGACGCTTCATATGGGCTACTCCACCACTTCCGATGCTTCCCTGCCCGTCATCAGGGCGAAGATTCTCTCGAAATCCTCGGTCCCCAGGAAGGGAACTTCGATGACACCCTTCCCCTTCCTTGCCCTTCTGAGAACCACC
>JAUXEE010000293.1 GCA_030618065.1 Gemmatimonadota bacterium | reverse complement strand
TTGTAACGTGTCCCTCCGCAAATCTCACAGGGCACGAACACATCCGCCATGAAGATCATCTCCACTTCCACACGGCCGGCGCCCTTGCAGGCCTCACAGCGGCCTCCCTCGACGTTGAAGGAGAAGGCCCCGGGGCCATATCCCCTTTGCCTGGCCAGGGGGAGGCCGGAGAAGATCCGCCGGACTTCGTCCCAAGCCTTGATGTAGGTCACGGGGTTGGGCCGGGGGGTGCGACCGATGGGAGACTGGTCTACGAGGACCACGTTCTCCACCAGACTCACTCCCTCCAGAGCCCTGTACTCACCCACCGTTTCTCCCAAGTGTTCCTTGGCCGACGTCTCTCCCCCACCCAACTCCTTCTCCAGAGCCCTGTATAGTACATCGTGGACCAAGGTCGACTTCCCCGACCCACTCACCCCCGTCACCACGGTGAGGGCACCGAGGGGGATCTCGACATCGACGTCCCGGAGGTTGTGGAGCTGCGCTCCCGTCAGGCCCAAGCGGGGTCCATCCACCCTCCGGCGCTCATTCGGGACCGGAATAGCCGCCCGGCCGGAGAGGTACCTGCCCGTAACGGTATCAGCGGCTTTCAACTCCGAGGGAGACCCTTGGAAGACAACCTCCCCCCCCTTCTCCCCTGACGCCGGCCCCAGCTCCACCACATGGTCCGCCGACGCCAAGGCCATTGGATCGTGTTCCACCACGATGACCGTGTTCCCCACATCCCTCAAGCGAGCCAATAGTTGAAGGAGGGCGTCGGTATCCTTTGGGTGCAGGCCGATGGTCGGTTCGTCCAGTACGTACAGGGCGTCTACCAGGCTGGAGCCCAGAGAGTTGGCAAGGTTGATCCGTTGCCCTTCCCCCCCGGAGAGTGTGCGGGTTTGACGATCCAGGGTGAGGTACCCCAGGCCCACCTCCACCAGGAATCTCAGGCGCGACCGGAGCTCACGGAGAATGCTCTCGGCAATCCGGGCCTCCATCTCCCCCAGCTTCAGTCCATCGACCCAAGCCTTGAGGTCGTCCAGGGGGAGGGCAGAGACTTCGGCGATGTTTCGCCCCGCCACACGGACCCGCAGGGCCTCACGGCGAATCCGGGATCCTCCGCACGCCTCACACGGCCGGGGGCTCTGATATTGACGGAGGAAAACACGGATATAGCGCTTATAGCGCTTCCGCTCCTTGGACCGAAGGAAGGGGATTATCCCCTGAAATCCACTTCCCCCGTGGAGGACCGCGGTCTGGAAATCCTCCGGCAACTCCTCCCAGGGAGCGTAGATGGAGAGGCCCTGGTCCTGGGCGAAGGCCCTGAGCCGGCCCTGCTCCCGGAAGTAGCGGGGTTTGGTCCAGGGATCCACCGCTCCGTCCTGGATGGGGCGCCGGGGGTTGGGCAGAATGAGCTCTTCGTCGTACTCCAGCGTCGCCCCAAACCCCGTACACTCGGGGCAGGAGCCATAGGGATTGTTGAAGGAGAAGAGGCGGGGAGCCGGTTCCGGGAATTCCAGCTCCGGGTGCCGTGGACAGCGAAAATGTTCCGTGAGCTCGAGTCGTTCGGTGGGGCTCTTGCCCCCCCCCTGGTTCATGGTCACTACGACGGCCTCGCCCTCACCCTCGGCAAAGGCGGTCCCCACCGAATCGGCGAGGCGGTCCCGCACCTGGGGGGACACCTTGAGACGATCCACCACCACGAGAAGCCTGGACGCCTCCGTCAGGTCCAGGCCCAGAGCCTCCGGGTCATCGGAACCGGGCACACCCAGGTCCACCATGGCGCCGTCAGCCAACACCCGTAGGAACCCCATGGCCAGAAGGTTCTCGACGACCAGGCCATGGGTCACCCTCTCGCTGAGCTTCAGGGGAAAGGTGACGAGGATCCGACTCTCATCCGGCAGGGAAAGAACCCGATCAACGGCACTGGACACGGTGTCAGGCCTGACCTCTTCCTCACAGTCCGGGCAGAAGGTCCGGCCGACCCTGGACCAGAGAAGACGGAGATAATCGAAGACCTCCGTGGCGGTCCCCACCGTGGACCGGCTCGATTTCGTGGGGTTCTTCTGCTCGATAGCCACCGCCGGAGAGATCCCCTCGATGAGATCCACCAAGGGTTTCTCCATCCGATCCAGAAACTGTTTCGCATAGGTGGAGAGGGATTCCACGTACCGCCGCTGACCCTCGGCAAAAAGGGTATCCAGCGCCAGAGAGGATTTACCGGATCCGGAGGGCCCCGTGATCACGGTCAGAGCACGCCGGGGGAGGTCCAAGTCCAGATTCTTGAGGTTATGCTGCCGGGCGCCCCGGATTCGGATCCAATGGTCCATTCCACGATCATAGCGGAGGTGAGGCCGCCGGGGTACCCAGGATTTTTTCAAGACGGGAGAGTACATTATGATCTTGAGCGCCCAATCAACCTTCGGCCCCCACTTCCCCCTGGGAAGGCAGAGGACCTCATGACTCCATTCCCCCGGGAGGACTACCGTCCCCTCAGGCCATACGATCCGGGCCGAGCTTCCATCGCCCTCGATCTGAGCGAGAACATCAACCTCTGGGGAACCCATCCAGCCGCCCTGGAGGTGGTCCGTATGGCACCCTCCGAGGCCCTGGCCCGGTACCCCTCCGCCTATGCTTCGGAGCTGAAAGACACCCTGGCCGCCCAATACGGGGTTCCGCCCGAGAATCTGGCCACCGGTTGTGGCTCCCATGATCTCCTGGATTCCGCCTTTCGCGCCTCTACCCTGCCCCCGGGACGCCTGAGCTTCCCTACCCCTTCCCTCTCCATGGTGACCACCCTCGCCCAGATGAACGGGTTGGACACGGTGCCGGTGTCCTGGCGAAAAGCGGAAGTGGACCCGGCTCGGCTCCTTCTGGACGAGCCCGATCTGGTCTACATCTGTCGACCCAACGACCCCACGGGTACCTCCCTCGAGAGGAACTGGATCCGGACACTGCTGGCCCTTGGCGGACCGGAAGGGCCCATTGTGATTCTGGACGAAGCCTATGCCGACTTCGGAGAGGACAGCTTCCTGGAGGAGGCTCCCTCATCGGATCGTCTCCTGGTCCTTCGGACCTTCTCCAAGCTCTACGGCCTGGCAGGCCTTCCAATCGCATTCGCCGTGGGCCCAGAGTCGTTGGTGAAAGAGGTGGAGAAATCCCGAGGCCCATACAAGGTGAGCCGGGTGGCGGAGCAAGCCGCCGTCGCCGCCCTGGAGGACAACTCCGGGTGGGCGGATCGGATCCGGGCCGAAACCCTGGAGAACCGGGAGCGACTTGCCGGAGAGTTGAGGTCCAGAGGTCTGCACCCCCTCCCCTCCCAAGCCAACTTCCTTCTGATCCCGGTGGACCCGGCCAGCGCGGTGGAGGTAAACCGAGCCTTGCAGGCCCACGGTGTGGCGGGACGCCCATTCCCCGGCCTTCCGGAGGTAGGGGATGCCCTCAGGATCACCATCGGACCGTGGAACCTCATGG
>JAUXEE010000069.1 GCA_030618065.1 Gemmatimonadota bacterium | reverse complement strand
ATTCCGCTCTCCGCGAGGTTATGTGTATACGTTTGCCCACTCCCCCCCATCCATTCGCCACACCTCCCTGGAGTTTGGATGTTCTGGTCCCGGGATTCGTTAAATGAGCTTGAGAATCATTTTCACCCTCGTCCAAAGGTGACTCGAAAGCCCAACTCGAGGATGGCATACGTGGCGGTGACGGACTCCAGATCCGAATGAGCCTCGGGCGGGTCCGCCGGTACGTACCGAAAACGGAACCCTGGGGTGAAAAGGAGCCTTTCTCGTCCGGTGATCGGAAGCTCCGCCCCGATCCCGCCATAGACACCCGGGGTCCAGGGATAGCGGACCAGTGTGGAAATCTCCTTTCCGGCCGCGTCCCGGGTTCGGACGATGGAGACCTCCTCCCATGCCCCTCCCCCCTCTACCCAGATATCCATCTTTCCCAGGGGAAAGGCGATCCTCCTTACCCCGAGGCTCAGAGCCCTGGTGCCGGGTTTGTCGCCAACTGCGCAGAAGACTGGAGAGCAGTCCAACTTTGTTTCCCCGAACCCTCCCACCACACCCCAGTGGGAGGTCAGGGCATAGTGAAGGCGGAGATTCCATCGCCACCCCGTCTCCGCACCGATTTGCGTAGGATAGTCACAACCCGACGATCCCGATGGGCAGGCCGGATCCACGTTCCCGAAATCCCCTGTGGGGAATGCCACACCGACGGTGGGTTCGATGGACACCCTGTCCAGGCGGAGAATCTGAGCCTGGACTTCGGGTGGGGCAGGAAGCGCGCCCAGGGCCAGAAGCGCGGCCAGGACCAGAAGGGAAAGGCTAGAATTGACCGGAAGCATCGTTGGGTCCTCCGCGAATCGCTTCATGAAATGTGCCGTCGCCCAATCGCCCGCCCCCCTTTCCCATCAGTTTCCTAGGGCGACGCGCCTCCTTCCCCTTCCTCGCCCTTCTTCACAGGTGGCGTCCAGAAGCCCGGCGCGCCCTGAGCCTCATTGGCATGTGAGCCGTGGAAAAGGGCTGCGTTGAAGAGGGTCCTGAAACTTCCGAAGGGCTGGCCCCGCCACTGGGGCTTGAACCCGATGAGGATCACATGTCCCTGGCCGTGGTGCACGTCCAAGGCCGCCGCGTAGCCGTGAAGGTGCTCCTCCCCCAACAGGAAGCCGGAGAGGAGAGGCGATCCGACCTCCACGTGCTTGGCCAGAACTACTCCCTCGAAACCATCAGTTGTCGTGAAGACGGGGCTCCGGGAGAAGAAGACCGCTGCCCGGGAGGGCATCCCCGCCATGACGGGATGAGATGGATCCGTAACGACCTCCAGAATCGAACCGCTGATGGAGAATTCGTCGCCCCTCAGCCCCGCTGCCACGTTCTCGACAGGAAGCCCCAGCTCGTCGATGGCGAACTGACTGCTCCCGTTCAGGCACACCAACGTCCCGCCTCCCAAAACGAATTCGTCCAGGGCCCGCACCCCCTCTCGGCCGATGCCGCCGGCGAAGCGAAGTGGGATGGATCCTTCACCATGACCCTCCAGGATCGTTCGGGCTCTATAATCCGCCAAGATCAAAACGTCGAACCGATCCTTCAGCGAACCGGCCTTGATATCGGCGTTTCTCACACTTACGACATCGAAGCCGTACCGCTCCAGCATCCACCGGGTCCAGCCCTCATCCATGCTCGCTTGCCAGGGCCGAAAAAGGCCGAGTCGGGGGCGGTTCATGCGTTGACCTGCGCTTCCGGCTCCCTGGGCCCGGAGGTTCAGATCTCTGACCAGACTCTGGGACGTTGATCCGCTCATCCCGCTGATAATGAAACGCCCACCGCCATCGGGGTCGTCGTCCACGGGTAGGCCACTCTCGAAGCGGACGGTGGCGCCGGCCTCCCATGCGCGGTTCACCGCCCGGAACGCATTGTTCTGGGAGGGGCTCACGGCGAACGCCGAGCCCCCTCCACCGATCTTGCCGGGGAGGGGCACGAGCCCGGCGGCGACCGTGTCGCTATCGAATCCCAGCCCGGGCGGGCTGTCGAAGAGCGCCGCGTCGGACCCCTCGGCCATCTCATCGGTGGCCCTCCAGTCCAGGACCTCGCCCCGAACCGGAGTCATTGCGCTCCTGATCTCCGGGGTGAGAGGTGCTGAAGCTTCGATCACCCGAACTCCGAACTGGTACGGGAGTGTCCAGCCCGACACGTCATAGGGCCGCTTGGGCGGACCTCCCTCGTACTCACGGAGGTCCGGATATTCCTGGACCTCGAAAAGCGTTCGCACCAGCTCGGCGAACTCCTGGTCCATGGGAATTACCCAGCTTCCGGCAGGATGCGTGGTCCCCTGGTGGATGACCGAGCGTTCGAGCTGCGAGATCCGGACTCCGTTGAAGGCCAGACGCCGGAGAAGCTCCACCGGGGCCACCGGATCCCTCTGATCCTGGGGAATGAAGTAGGCGTAGGGAGGACCATGGGAGTACCGCTGGATGGCGTCACGGCCGGCCTGGTATCGGTTGTACAGCAAATCGGTTTTGAACTTCGCCGCGAAGTCCAGGACTCCCATCGATGCGGTTTCCATGTACTCCACCGCGTCCCGATTCCGCCACCACCCGCCGGGCCATGGGCTCGAGTAGAGGGACTGGGGGCGCAGGTCCCGGCCGCCGGCCATCACCTCGGCGGGAGTGTAGAAGCGAGGTGTGGCTGAGCCCCCGGCCGTTTCCGTCCAGAACGCCGCGGTGTTCTGGAGCATGGGGAGGTAGTCGATGTAGCCCGGATACCAGGCATCGAAAACTCCCATGTGCGTGGCGCCTACCTGGCCCCGCTCTTCCAGCGCCTGGGCCATGAGCATTCCCAGGGTGTTCACGGTTCGGGCCATGAGAGGATGCACCCGATTCCCCACGGGCTCTTCGAAGGGGGGGAGCCAAATGCGCGTCGGGAAGGGGGAGGACTGGTGTTGCACATACACGATCTGGGGTTCCCATTCCCGCCAGGTCCGGCCGATGACCCGGGACTCCACCATGTTCAGCATGTAGGCGTCACGATTGTTGTCGTGGCCCACGTACTTCTGATAGAGCTGGGGCATGGACGACGTCTCGAAGGGCGTGCCCACGTTGGAAAGGTACCACTTTGCGACCATGGTCTGGCCGTCGGGGTTCAGCGTCGGCCAAAGCATGAAGATGACGTTGTCGAGAATGGCTTGGATCTCAGGATCGTCCTCGCCGGTGAGGAGGTCGTAGGCCAGTTGGATGGTGTGCTGGTGGGCGGCGACCTCCGACGCGTGGACGGCCCCATCGATGTGTACGATGGCCTTTCCTTCCCGAGCCAAGAGCCGGGCTTCCTCATCAGACAGCCCTTCGGGATGGGCCAATCGGTAGGAGATCTCCCGGTAGCGGTCCACCTGCCCCAGGTTCTCCGGGGAAGAGATGAGGGCCATGTAGAAAGGACGGCCCTCGGACGTTCGTCCCACCTCCACCAGCCGTAGCTGGTCCGAGGCCTCTTCCAGCTTTCGGAAGTACCCGATGGATTCCTCGTACGTGGCCAGCTTGAAGTCGTCCCCGGGCCTGAAACCGAGCACCGATTCCGGCGTGGGGATCGGGCCGGATCGGTTTTGGGCGGAGGATTCTTGCCCCGATTGCCCGTGGAGGGCCCCAACCCCGACCTGGGAGATGAGAAGGAGGGCGAGGAGAGAGCCGGCCACGAAAAGGGAGGAGCGCGGAAAGACGGAAGGCAGAATGGATCTCATCGATGGTGCTCCCTGGTCGGTGCTGTTTCGGGTTGGTCCCAGGAACTCTCGAGGGCCCCAACGGCATCCTGGACGGCCTCCAACACGGCCCCCTCTTTGACGGCTTTCGCCATGGCGTTGTGGTCGGGGAAGAGGGGCCGGTCCTCGTCGAGGAATTCCACGACCCGTCGAACGGCGGAATGAGCTGCCCTCGTCCCCTCCCCGGCCTCAAAGTCCCGAAAGTCCAGAGCCTGAGCGGCTGCCATGAGCTCGATGCCGAGCACGCCATTGGCGTTGTTCAGGATCTGCCGGGTTTTGAGGGCGGCGTTCATGCCCATGCTGACGAAGTCCTCCTGGTCCGCCGCGGCGGGGATGGACTGGACGCAGGAAGGCGCGGAGAGGATCCTCTGCTCCACGATCAACATTCCCGCCGTGTACTGACTGAGCATAAGACCGGAAAACATGCCGGCGCCCTTCGTGAGGAAGGCCGGCAACCCGACGCTGAGAGCAGGGTTGAGAAGTCGATTCAGGCGCCGTTCGGACAGGACGGAGATCATGGTGATTCCAGCTCCGACCATGTCGAGGGGCATGGAGACCGGCGTTCCCTGGAAGTTCGCACCAGTGAGGATCGCATCATCCTCGGGCAGGAAAATCGGGTTGTCGCCCACACCGTTGATCTCGATCTCGAACTGCCTTCGGGCATGGGCCAGGTGGTCTCTCGCCGCCCCGATGACCTGGGGGGAGGAGCGCATGGAGTAGGCGTCCTGGACCCTGATCTCCACCTTTCCGGTCAATAGGTCCGACCCCTCGATCATCCGCCGGATATTCCGGGCGGAGGTCACAGCCCCGGGGAACCCTCGCAGGGCGTGGAGGCGATGGTCGTAGGGCTTCATGTTGGCCTTCAAGGCCTCGAGAGTCATGGCGCAGGCGATCTCGGTGTGGCCCAGAAGACGCTCGGCATCCAGGAGCTGTAGGCACCCCATGCCGGTGAGAAGGTTCGAGCCGTTGATGGTCGCGAGTCCATCACGAGCATGTAGGCCCGGTACAGGAATGCCAGCCCGGCTCATGGCTTCTCGGGCCGGAAGCCGCTCTCCCTGATAGAACGTCTCCCCCTCCCCCATCAGGCAAAGAGCGATCTGGCTCATGGGAGCCAGGTCACCACAGGCGCCCACGCTGCCCTTCTCGCATACCACCGGAGTTACCCCGGAGTTGAGGAGGGCCATGAGGGTTTGGGTGATTTCGGGCCGACAGCCCGAGTGCCCATGACTGTGGACAGATATCCGGCCGAGGATTGCCGCCCGGACGTCCTCCTGGGAGACCGGCTCGCCGATTCCAGCCGAATGGTTGTAGATGAGGTACTTCTGGAATTCCCGAACCTGCTCCGCGGAAAGGACGACCTCGGAGAATTCCCCTATTCCGGTATTGACCCCGTATATGATCTCCCCGGCCTCGATCTTCCTGTCGAGCATTCCACGGCAGCTCCGGATCCGGGCCACCGCCTCCGTCGTCAGCTCGACCTTCTCCCCGTCCCGAGCCACCCGCTCGACGTCCTCGAGGGTAAGGGGGGAGTCTCCGATTTCGAGGGCCACTGTCTTCCTCCGCGTAAAAAGGATATGGGACATGTCCCGGTTTCTCGAGCCGGGTCGTTCGCTCACCGGCAACCTACCTTTTTCCCCCCGGAAGCGCATGCGGCCGGAGCGGGACCTGGCCATGGAGGCACTCGTTCACCGCTCCATGCGATTCCCCTCTCGGCCCTTGCGCCCGAAGTCGTCCCTATATTGATTTTTTCGTTCCTGTCCTTTTTCAGAGGGCCATTCAGCGACTTCGATGAGGCGACTATGACGGACGACAATGCGGCATGTTTGGTGTGCAAGAGGGCTTCAGAAGAGATTCCCCTGATCTCCTTCCGGTATAAAGGGTCGGGCCTGTGGATCTGCCCGCAACACCTCCCTATCCTGATCCACGATCCGATGAAACTCGCGGACATTCTCCCCGGGGCGGATACCTTCCAGGCAGTGGACCCTCACGAATGATCCAGCCCCATCGGCACCTTTTCGTGTCTCCTCCGGATGGGGTATGTGACTCGGGCGACTGACCGTCCTTGGCGCGACCACCAACGACATCTTTCCGGTTCTCTTTGACAACTTGATCTCTGGCCGGCGGCCATGATCGGAGGTCTATCCTGTCTTTCCTGGGTTCTCCGAGGACCAGGGGAACTCGGAAGGATGTTTTTTGTTAGAAAAGGTTTCCCGCCCGCCCCTTTCCTTTTTCGAGAGTGGATACTATGCGAATCGGCAGCTTGATCGGCGAAATCCACCGGCGCTCCGTCTGGCAGGTTCTCGGTAGCTATGCGGTGGTGGCATGGGTCATCCTCCAGCTCGCGGAAACCTTGGAGGGTCTCATCGGGCTCCCGCTCTGGTTTGGCCCGGCCATCGTTGTGGTGGTCTTGTTGGGATTCCCGGTCCTCCTGGTCACGGCCCTGACTCAGGGTGGATGGAAGAAGGCGGATTCCTTTCAACCCCAATTTCTGGACAGTGCCGACGGTGGCGACGCGTCTCTCTCTTCCTGGAAGCCCCTGGAAAGACATCCATTGAGGAATGCTTTCCGTTACCTCTTCACATTTCGCAACGCCGTCGCCGGAGGAGTCGTCATGGTCGTCCTCCTGGGCATCGGGACGGCGGGGTACTCGGGCCTCCGGTCCGCCGGCATCGGACCCATGGGTTCCTTGGTGGCGAAGGGCGTTTTCGAGGCGAACGAGGCACTCATCCTTTCGGATTTCGAGGACAGGACCTCGGATGGAACGCTGGGCGAGACGGTGACGGCTCTCTTCCGCATCGACCTCGGCCAGTCGACTTCCCTTCGCCTCCTGGACAGGAGCGATCTCTCACAGGTGATGGCACGCATGCAACTGGATCCCTCCGATCCGGTGACCCATGAGGTGGCCATGGAGCTGGCCCAGCGGGAAGGGGTGAAGGCGATCGTCGCGGGGGAAGTTCTCCCACTCGGGCCTGGGGTGGTGGTTTCAGCCCGCCTGGTGGCTGCAAGCTCCGGCGAAACTCTGGTTGCCCTGAGGGAGACGGCTCGGACCGTCGACGGCGTTCCCGACGCCGTAGATCGCCTCTCAGCCCAGCTCAGAGAGCGAATCGGTGAGTCTCTCCGGAGTATCCAGGGTGATCCACCCCTGGGGGAGGTCACCACCGGGTCTCTGGAAGCACTCCGGAAGTATGTGCAGGCCGAATGGGCTATCGATATGGGCGACGTCGCGACGGCGGAGGCTCTTGTGAATGAGGCCATCGCTCTCGACTCCACCTTCTCCATGGCCTACCGGAAGCTGGGGGTCATCCTCTCCAACGAGGACCGGAGCAGGGAGGGAGCCCGGGCTGCCTTTACGAAGGCCTATGAAGGGAGGGACCGTCTCACCGACCGGGAGCGCCTTCTGGCCGAAGCGGCTTACCACACATACGTGGGGGAGGATATGGACGCCGCCATCCAGGCGTATGAGGGGGTCCTTGCGATCTATCCCGCGGACGATATCGCCGGGAACAACCTGGCGGTGCTCTACGGGGAGCGGGGTGAGCTGGAGAGGGCGGCGGACCTCCACGTCCGAGCTATCGAACGTGGGCGGACTCCTGCCGTCAGCTACACCAACGCGGCCTTCACCCTTTTCGAAATCGGGCAGGCTGACTCCGCCTCGGCCATTCTGGCAGCGTTCAAGGAGACATATCCGGATCACCCCCAGGTGGCTCAGTATTCCGCGGCCTTGGCCAGCGCCCGGTTCGACTATGAGACGGCCGAACGGTTGGTCCAGGAGCTGATGGAAGCTCAGGAGGGCAACCCGCGCTGGGAGATGTGGGGGGAGGCCGAGTTGGCCAGCTACGCCATGGTGAGAGGGAGGATGAACGAGGGGACGGAGCGGATCCTCAGAGCCTATGATCTCCAGGACCAGGCCGGGGTCCGGTTCAGCGAGCAGCCGAGACCCATCTTCGTGGGCATGGGAATGGCAGCCCTCCAGCTTCACTTCCTCCAGGATCCGGAGGGAGCGGTCCACACCCTCGACCAGGCTCTTGCCGGCCCTGACGTGGAAGGCGTGCCGTCGAAAGCCTTGGCTCGCCTGGAGTTCGCTGCCCTCTTCGCCCAGGCCGACCGCCCGGACAGGGCCCGGGAAGAGCTGGCCGCGTTCAGGGCAGAGGTCCCGGCCGAGACCCAGGATGAGGAGGGCCGCCAATCCGACCTTCGCTCCGCGGAGGGCGCCATCGCCCTGGCGGAGGGTGCTATCGCCCTGGCGGAGGGCGACCCAGAGGAGGCCGTCCGCCTGTACCGGGAGGCTCGGGCGCTGGATCCGAAGTGTGATTTCTGCGGTCTCCCCGAGATGGGGGAGGCCTTCGAGGCAGCGGCCATGCCCGACTCGGCGGTGGCCGCCTACGAAGGGTATCTGGAGACGAAGGCCCTCTTCAGGTCCCTGAATGACAACGTGAGACT
>JAUXEE010000196.1 GCA_030618065.1 Gemmatimonadota bacterium | reverse complement strand
TTTGCCTGCGAGACGCCATAAGCAGACCCGCTGGAGCCGCTCTTCTGATTGGGTTGGTGTTGGTGCTTATCCCCACCCTCCGTGACGCAGCCCAAGCCCATAGAGACGCCGATGGGAGAGCCCCTCCCGTGGCGGTCCTTGGGCTTCCCACCCAGCGCCGGTTCATCTCCCTCTTCATCATTCTGGGAATCGTCGGCCTTCCGGTGGGGGCTCATCAAGTTGTGAAGGCCAGCGTTCAGATCGCCACCAGCCTTGGCGTATCAGAGACTGTGGTGGGCCTGAGCATCATCGCCTTCGCTACCTCTCTTCCCGAGCTGGCTACCACCGTGGTCGCGGCCTACAGGAGAGAGACCGAAGTCGCCATCGGGACCATCATAGGGAGCAACATCTTCAACCTCCTGGCCATCATGGGGGTGGCGGCCCTGGCGAGCCGCTGGCCTATCGAGGTTCCGCCCAGTTTCCCCTTCCTGGATCTGCCGGTAATGCTCGGGGCGGCCCTGATCATCACCGCCTTCACCTGGCGAAAACGGCCCTTGGGACGGAAGGCCGGGATTGCTCTCTCCACAGCATACTTCGCCTATATCGCACTCCTCTTCACGCTCTCCTAGAACGTCCCCTCCTGAAACATTTTCCCAAAAGGCATTTCAGCCGTACTATCCCTCCGTCGAACCAAGAGCCCTGCGCTCCTGCACCCCCGGGAGGACATGATGACCCATCGCTACTCCGACTCCATCGACAGAAGAAACTTCCTGAAAGGCGCAGCCGCGGGCCTTATTCTCCTTCCCCACACGGACCTCCGTGCCCTGGGGACCCTCCGAAACGCCCGTGCCTCCACGGTAGCGATCATCCGCACCACCGACCGCAAGGACGGCGTGGCCAGGGCCATGGCCCTGTTGAATCCCACTGGGATGGCTGGAAAGCATGTGGTCATCAAACCCAACTTCAACACGGCGGGTGCAGCTCCCGCCGGCACGGCCAACGACATCCTGATTCAGCTGGTCAGGGAGCTTCAGGAACGGGACGCCAAGGGCATCACCCTCGGAGAGTCCAGCGGTCCTCCCAACACCGGCCAGGTGATGGCGGAGAAGGGAATCCCGGACATGGCCAGCGATATGGGATTCGACGTGGTCAACTACGACGAGATCTCCGACTCGGACTGGGTCCACTTCCAGCCCAATGGTACTCACTGGCCCGAGGGATTCCATCTTCCACGCCATGTGGTGAATGCTGACTACAATGTCTCCGCCTGTTGCCTGAAGACCCATGGCTCCGGCGGTGTGTTCACCATGTCCATGAAGCTTTCGGTGGGGCTCACCCCCAAGCCCATCCGGCGCGGCATGCACCGCTCCCCCGACATGCGGCGAATGATCGCCGAGCTGAATCAGGGCTTCACGCCCCAGTTCATCGTCATGGACGGTGTGGAGACCTTCGTGGATGGCGGCCCCACCAGGGGCACCTTGAAGCCGGGCAAGGTGGTGGTCGCCGGGACCGACCGGGTGGCGGTGGATGCCGTGGGGCTGGCCATCCTGAAGGAGCTGGGGGCCAACGACGCCATCATGGGCACCCCCATCTTCAAGCAGGAGCAGATGGCCCGAGCCGTGGAGATCGGCCTCGGAGTGAGCGGCCCGGACCAGATCGAACTCGTCAGCGACGATGATGAAGGCAAGGCCTACACCACCACGTTGAAGGGGATCCTGGCTCAGGGGTAGGGGATTCGTAGAACCCAGCCATGCGGGTGAACTGACCCCTCAGTACTCCGGGTTGTAGCCCAACACCTTGCTGGTCCCGACTCCGTAGCGGGCAAACCCAATGGCCAGGAGCAGGGCGCAGACCACACCGTCCAGAACCGGGACGTCGAGGGCCTCCCGAATTTTCCGGTCCATTCCGCTCAGCCCCGCACATCCGAGGACGATGACCTCTGCGCCATCCTCTTTCACAGCCCGGCGGGAGAGCTCCATGAAGAGATCCGAATCGGCCCAACCCTCCTCACCTTCTTCCGGAGCCCGGATCGAAACCATGAGGTCCTGGAGGTGATAGGCACGGATCTGGAGCAGCTTGCCGGGAACAGAATGCTGGTGGGTGGTGACCACGCTGAAGCTGTGCCCCAAGAAGGAGGCCAACTTCATGGAGGCCTCTCCGATGCCGATGACGGGCTTGAGGGTGATCTCTCTGGCGGCATTCAGGTTGGAGTCGCTATGACAGGCGATGACGAAGGCATCGAAGGCTTCTTCATTCTCCCGGAGCACCTTCAGCATCCCCGGACCCGACCGCACTTCGTCCTCGTAGGCCTCCAGAAACTGAGGCGCTCCAGGGGTTGCCAGCGTCACCACGTCGAACTCGCCAGCGGCGTAGGCTTCGGCCGACTTCTGGATGGCCGCCGTCATTCCCGGGTCGCTGTTGGGATTGATAATCAGGATGCGCATGGTCTTGTCAATCCTTTCCGACGAGCATGAATGGGTCCTCTTTCCCCCCTGCTCTCAGTTTCCCGGCGATTGCCTCTTCCGGATAGCTCAGCAGCCGCATGAATTCCCGGGAAATCTCCTGACGGGCTTCCGGCGTGTCCTCTCCGGACGCCTCCAGATTCCCCTTTCTCTCCTTCAGATCCAGGTACGCTTCCAGCGTATCCGTGTCTTTGAAATAGAGGATGGACCATTTCCCCAGAGTGAATTCCGGAGACTGGAGGTCGGTGATGAGAAGGGAGGTCTCCAGGTAGGATAGGATCCCTGATCCCTCAACGATGGAATCCGACACCTCCCGAATGGCCTCGTAGTCCTCCGGACTGAGGGGCGGGCTAATGGCCAGCCGTTTCACCCCCACCGCCACCATTTCGGCGAAGCAGTTGATCATGCCCAACTGAAAGGAGAGTCGGTCGATGTCTAGGCCGGGTGGGTTCATGGCGAACTCTATCATTCGGAGGAGAAGGAGATCCCGAGGCCGCTTCGGGAGATCGACGGAAGGTACGGGTGAGATGAGAGAGTATCCAGGCGGAAGAGGGCATCCTTCGTTAGCGCCTTCGGCAGGCCCTTCGGGCGGGAAACCTCCACTTCCGGATGTGGGCCATGACCGAGGGCACCTCCTACGAAGGGCTCAGGGCTGCGGGAATCCGGATCGGGATGGGAAAGGAGTGGCGGAGAATCGGTGCCGTGAAGTTCTACGTCGATGGGTCCGACGCCTCGCACCGGCCCACACACCCTGATGCGCTTATCCTTGTACGTACTCCCTGGACACATCAACCACCTGGGTGGCGAACTGGTTTCGGCCCGACAGGTAGTCCTTCATGAGGGTCATGAACACCCCGCTCAGAGAGAGCACGGCCACCAGGTTCGGGATGGCACAAATCGCCACGGCGATATTGGCGAAGACCCAAACCCGATCCACGTCAGCCACCCCTGCGAAAATCACGGGCGGGACGAAGTACAGGAACCGAAACCACCGGGTCGCAGCCTTCCCGAACACGTCCACGAGAGCGGTGTCGAAGTAGATGAAGAACCCGATCTGAGTGGAAAGGCAGAACGCCATGATGCAGAACGAAATGAGATTGCCGGCCACCGCCTCCGGGAAGACCGAGGAGAAGGCCAGGATCACGAGCTCGATCCCCGACTCCCCGCTGGAAAGGACCCCGGTGGAGAGGACAGCAAAGGAGGTGATGGTACAGATGACGAAAGTCACGATAAAAACTTCGAAGGCCCCCCACATCCCCTGCTGGAACGGATGGGCGGTTTCGGCCGTGGCATGGGCCATGGGCGCCGTTCCCATCCCGGCCTCGTTGGAGAACATTCCTCTGGCGACGCCCGCCTGGATGGCCTGCATCACGGCGGCCCCGGCGAATCCTCCCACGGCCGGAATGGGGGCGAACGCATACTGAAAAATGTCGCTGAAGACCTGGGGGATCTCCCTCCAATTGACTACGAAGAGGATCAGTCCGCCCACGATGTAGACCAACGACATGAGGGGGACCAAGCCCTCGCTCACCCGGCCGATACGGCGAACTCCCCCTATGACCACGATGGCCGTGACCACGGTCATGGCGCCGGCCACCAGGTACGGATTGGCGCCGTAGGAGGCCAGAAAAGACCGCCCCACGGTATGGGCCTGGAGGAGGGAGGCGCTGAAAAGAGCATTCATGACGATGGCCAGACTGAAGACGCTGGCCAGAGCGGGCCAACCCAGACCCCGCCGGATGTAATACATGGGACCACCCCTGATGCGCCCCGTCTCGTCGATGTCCCGGTAATGGACCGCCAGGGTGATCTCGGCTGTCTTGGTGATGGTGCTGATGAGGGCCAGGAGCCACATCCAGAAGATGGCCCCGGGCCCTCCGATGGAGAGGGCGGCGGCGATGCCGGCGATGCTCCCCATGCCCACGGTGCTGGCCAGGGCCGTGGAGGTGGCCTGGAAGGGCGTCATCCGTCCCTTCTTCCTTTCCTCCATCGCCACCCCATCCCCTTCGAGAGAAGCCGCTCCGGCCCCTGGTGCGGCAGTGGACCCCCGAAGCAGGCTCCCAAACGTGGTCCGGAAGATCTTCCCCACACCCCGGACCTGAAAAACCCTCGATCGAACCGTGAGGTAGAGGGAAACACTGGCTATGAGTACGAGGGTCCACGGCCCCCAAAGGAGCTCGTCGATGCGGGCCGCAAGATCCAGAATGGTGTCGATCATGGGCCGGGTTTCGGGTGAGGGCCTGGGCTCATCGGGGAGCGACCGTACCGATCACCGGAAAGAACCCGCGATCTGCAGGGCTTCGGCCAGGGTGTTCAGGAGCGCCTCCGTAGTCACTTCTGGGCTGACGGCCACCGCCCTCAGCGCCGCCCTTCCTCCCACGCGGGTCACGGAGATGATCCGCTGCCCCTTCCTTTGAATGGTCCTGTGGATTTGCTCCTGAAGCCGGTTCAACTCCTCCTCCGACATCGTCGGCTG
>JAUXEE010000152.1 GCA_030618065.1 Gemmatimonadota bacterium | reverse complement strand
CTGGAGGACCCGGAAGATCGACGGGTTGAAGGCACCGATCCGATCCCACCAGTCTGGGTCGGCTCGGGCCAGGTCGAGGCGCTCCCTTTGGAATCGGTTATAGGCCTGGACTTGATCGTAAAGGAATCCGGCTCGATCGAAGGCTGGGAAGGCGCTTACATCCGCGAGGATGGTCAGGGTGTCGAAAGTGACGGTCCGACGCCGCGAAATCCGTTCCTCCACCTCGTCGAAGCGGAGGAGGGCCGAGTCGCCGGCTCCGGCCAGGAGGTCATCCACAGCCTCGAGAAACGCCTCGTAATCCAACCCCGTGCGAACGGAAAGGTCCCTGCTGGCCCGAACGGTTCGGCCTCCTACCCAGATGAGGAGAGCCGCGGTGAGGAGGAGCAGGAACCCCACCATCTGCAGAAGAGGAGTGCTCCTCTCCCTCGGATCGCCTTCCCTCATGGCGCCCCCCTCTCCGGCTCGGGCTCCTCCAGGGCTGCGAGGCTGAACACGATGCCGGTGGCCAGGCCGCTGACCAGGACGACATCGGCCCAGGAGTTGAGTCCCAGGAAGGGCATGTTCTGCCCCGTGAGGGGCACCAGGGCCAGGTTCGAGGCCGCCACGTAAATGGCCGGCAGAGTCAGCCAAAGCACGCCCCCCACCGTCATGGCCAGGACCGCTAATCCGGCCCGGGTCTCTTGCACGGTACCATGGACTCGATAGATCCAGGCACCCACGACCACAAGGAGGGCCAGGTAGACCATCAGGACGGCGATTCCCCCCAGAGCCCCATGCTCGGACAGGACGTACACGGAGTACGTGTTCTCGGCATAGGAAACGGCCGTGGGGATTCCACGCCCCAACACGGCGGTTCCAGCGAATCCGGTCCCCGTGAGTTCACTGGCTGCATAAGCCCTCCCTCCCCACACCTGGTCCCGAGAAGGGGCCGCGGCGAAGAGAGCCTCGCTCGGGCCAGCGAAAGCCAGCGCCTCTTCCAGGAGATCCGGATCCGATGCGGCGATGCTTCGGATGCTGGCTCGGGTTACGGGCCCACCCATTCCCGCCATCCGGAGGAGATCCGTCAAGACGTTCCCTACCCCCTCGAACTCGGCGGAAAAGGTAGGCACGTCCGGAGCCTCTCTGAGGCTCGCCACCGACGGGTTGAGGACGGACCAAGCGAGGATGGCGATGGTGGCCGCAACCGCCACCGACCCACCGATGAGGATCCTGGGTAACCTGTCGATTCTGGCCGAGAGGAGGACAGTCAGGAACATGGGAACGAAGAACACCAAGCCCAGGCCAAAGTCGAAAAGCATAAAGACCAACAGGACACCCAGGGGAATCACCAGAACACCCAGTGCCTGGATCTGTCCCCTCCTCTCCCCGCTCTCCAGGAGACGATGGCAAGCCAAGCCCGCCCGGATGGCCAGGAGAAAGAGGATGAACACCAATGCGAACCGTACGAAGGGTGGAATTGCCTGGGCGCTGAGGAAGATCAGGAGGCCGAGGACAGCCAGAACACCCACCCAACCCATCCCTGAGAACACGGCGTTCTCCACAGAGAGAAACCCCACATATCCCTTTTCCATGAGAGTAGAGCCGCCTTCCCCCCAGGATCTTCGGAGGAAGAAGGCGCCCACAAGGGCTGCTCCCAGAAGGGCTGCCACCCCGGCCCCAGGCCAGGGGAAGAGGGCAAAGACCCCCATCTCCACCACCAGGAGGATCAAGGTGAAGAGAGCCCAGCCTCTCCGAACCGGGGGCCCGAAGGCCTTCCAGCGGGAGAGAAGGTGGTTCGCTCCGAAGAGAAAAAGGAGAAAGAGGACCGGGATCAGAGCCATCCACGGCGCGTGAATGGCCAGGGCCAGAACAACGGAGCCTCCTGCCGCCAGGGCCAGAGAGAGAGAGGGGTTCTCCCGGCCATCTTCTGCCGTGATGACATCGAGAGGATGCCGGTTGAGGGTCGAAGTCAGAGCCTGACGCCGGCTCAGACCCATGCCCAGCCAAGCACCGATCCCCGTGGCAGCCACCAGGAGACTCGCCGCAGCTTCCGGTCGCTGCCAGAGGAGAAAGCCTATACTCAGGAGCATGAGAAGAAGGCCCAGAGCCGTCCGATAGCTCCCCCTTCTCCGATCTCTTTTCTCCTCAGGAGCCCTGGGTTCGAACCCGGTTGCGTGAACATCAGCTTCCGGCGTGTGGGCTTCGGACCCGTTCACACCCGGGAGGAACATCCGGGACATGGGCCTTTCCATCCACCGGACCACCCGCCAGAAGGCTGGAGCCCAGGAGGACCACCGGCCCAGGGCCACCAACATCACCGCGAAGGTTATCCAGAGCCCGACCGCGGTAGCTGCGGCCCGGTCATAGAAGGGCGGCGAATAGGCGACTCTCAGCCCCAGAGCCAATCGTACCCCGAGGAATATCAGGAACACGTTCACGAAACCCCAGGCCGCAGACATGTTCGGTGACGTGGCCTTTCTCCTCTCCCAAATGGCAGGGTCCCCTGAAACTGTCGTCAAAGCCCCGAGGATCAACACGAAGAGGCCGAAGACAGTAATGAGGACGGCGCTTTGTTGTCCCTGTGCGGCCCTGTGCACCCTGACCAGGATTCCCGTGGGGGAGAAGCCCTCCGATGCCGGCAGAGCCGGGAGAGGGTGGACCTCCCCGTAGCCGAACCGGGCCTCGAAATCGGCACCGACGATCCGGACCCCGTCCCTGCCGGTTACCAGTCGCGCAAGGAGTGAGTAACGAGCCGTGTCCAACCCGAACCCGCTGAGGTCGAAGTGGGCCTGGGGAGAAGGCAAAGGCTGGGTGGAGAGGACGGCACACCGGTGGGTGTCGTCTCCACATGCCTCCGATGAGGGAAGGGCCCAACCGGTGGTCCGGGGGCGCCGTACGAACCGGACCGCCACAGGGGCGGCTACCCGTGAGACGCCCGGAACCCGCTCCAAGGAAAAAGCCCAGCTCTTCCCTCGAGAGGTGACCCAGATCGTGTCTCCCTCGGCCACCAGAGGCGGATCCTCCGGGCCCAGAGATTCTCCAGCTTGTCGGGAAACCAGACGGTATTCCGGGAGAGCCACCCGGATCCGACCGATTTGTCGCCCCGGCCGGGTCCTGGTGAGGATGAGGTCCTGAGCGATGCTCCGGTCCGGAAGGGAGTCCCACTCCAGATCCGAAAGGGGTATCCCCTGGGAAAGGCGCCGGGACAGACGCCGATCCAGAAGGGGGTCATCCAAGGACAAAGGGGCCCGACTTCCCTCCCAGGCCAAAATTCCCCGTCTTCCCTCCTTGAGGAGCTGGATCCGGAAGCCGATGTGCTCCTCAGGATCCTGGGGCACGGACCAGCTTCCTCCACCCAGCTTGGCCCCAAGGGCCGGCTCTGTGACCCTCCCCCAGGGCTTCCACCATACTTCACCCGGCAAGCTGAGCATGTGCACCTGGTCCAGGTGATCAATGACGTACTGCCGAGCCCCCACCTTTCTGAGATCCAGGGACCAACGGTCGAACTGGCGGAAAGATCCCTCCAGACGAACATCCAACCCTGGGTAGCCCACACCCACGCGGATGGGTTGGTGGTCCGGGTCGAAGAAAACCCCATGGACCTCCAGGCGCTCGCTTCTCTGCCGATGGGTTTCGACGTGGAAGAGGTAGAGGTCGAAGAAGGCCACCCCTATGAGCATGAGGAGGGTGACACCGAACCAGGAAAGGTTGAGGGCTTTCCGAACCCTGGGGAGAGAGAGGAGGGCCAATCCCCCCATGAGGGCGAAAAGCCAGAGCGAGAACCAGGGCCAGCTCGGCTGATGGCGGGCAAGATAGACCAGAATCAGGATTGCGCTTCCGACGCTACCCCAGAATAGAAGGCGCAGTCGGAACCCCCGAATCTTCAGGACCTCTCCCAGGCGACCCATTGTGCATCCACGATGAAGGTGAACAGGACTCTTTTCCCTACGGAGGCGATTTCCGGCGGGTTTCTTCAGGAGGTCCCCTTCCCTGGTGCTGGTTCGGTGGTGGAGGCGGGAGTAGAATAGGGCCTCAGCCTACTGAGGTCCTTTTGAGGTCCTTTCTCGAGGAGGAACCATGGAAGTGTCCGGTCAGCATTCCCGTCTGCGGATCCGGTGGCCCATAACCGCTCTTTGTGCGGTGTTGATGACGGCCTGTTCCGCTCCAGCCACCATCGAACCGCCCGCGCAGATCTCGAATGAAACCGTGGACGCCCATATCCTCTATTTGTCCTCCGACGCCCTGAAGGGTCGCGACCCTTTCTCCGAGGACATGGCCGTGGCCGAGGACTATATCGCCGAACAGTTCCGGGCCGCGGGCCTTTCTGAATTCGCGGAGTTTCCCGGGTTCAAGAATGAATTTTCTTTCGAATATATCCCTCGCCGAGACCCCGACGCGGTACCCACGACATACGACTTGCAGAATATCATCGGGTATATTGAGGGGACGGATCCGGCCCTCAAAGATGAATATATCCTCTTCGGCGCCCATCATGATCACCTCGGGGTCCGAGGGGAGGAAGAAGATAATATTTACAATGGAGCGGACGACAACGCCACGGGCACTACCGCTGTGATCGCCCTCGCTCAATATTTCGCCAAGGTCCACAATAATAAGCGGTCCTTGATATTCGCCACCTTCACCGCGGAAGAGAGAGGACTGATCGGGTCACGACACCTCGCCGCGAACCTCCCCATCGGTGCCGACCAACTCGTCTGCATGATCAACTTCGAGATGATCGGGAAGCCGGCGGCTGACGGATCATGGAATCTGATGTACCTCGGGCCGGAGAAGTCGACCTTGGATGAGATCTTCATGGAGGCCTTGGACGACGACTCCCCCGTAACTCTGGTCGGCCCGGAAGAACACCAGGTCCGGTATTTCAACGGCTCGGATAACGTAGCCTTCTACGCCGAAGGGTTCATCACCACCACCCTTGCCAGCCCCAATAGCACCGACGACGAGTACTATCACCGGCCCAACGACCACTACGAGTTCCTGAACGTGGACTACATGTCCGACGTGATCCGAGCCGTCGTGGATATCACGGAACCTTTGGTTTCCGGCGAAGCCACTCCGGTCAAAACCGAGGAGGGCGGGATATGACCCGAGGGGGACGCATGACCCGAGGAGGGTGGCACATGACCCGAGGAAGCCTCCGGACCCGCTTGGCCCTCACCCTCCTTCTGCTGCTACTGACCCAGCTTGGTGGCGCCGCCGCCGCCACGGCGCAACAGAACGCCCAACCAGACGATGCCATCCTCCAGGACGCCCTGGTGCAGGGAATCTCCATGGGGATTCCGGGGTTGTCGGTGGCGATCGGCGTGGGTGATGAAGTCATCTGGACGGGAACGGCGGGCTTTAGCGACGTCCTGCGCCAACTGCCCGTCACAACGAACGACCGGTTCGGTGTGGGGAGTATCACGAAGACCTTCGTGGCCAGGGTCATCCTCCAACTGGTGGAGGAAGGGTTGCTGGAGCTGGAAAAGACTCCCGCCGATTACCTGGATTCGCCCATTATCCGCGACATCTACAACACCGATACGGCCACCCTCCGCCAGCTCTTGAACCACCAGAGTGGCATCCCCACCTGGGAGTTCCAGAAGGAGTGGATCCCCAAAGGCCGCGGCGCCGAAATGGAGTTGGATCATATATGGGGAAAAATTGAGACTCTTAAATATTGCACGCGGGACCTGCTTCCGGCCACCAATGAGCCCGGACAGCGATATTCATATTCCAATACCAACTACACCATCCTCGGCCTCGTTATTGAAGCGGTGACGGATAATGACGCGACGGTCGAG
>JAUXEE010000319.1 GCA_030618065.1 Gemmatimonadota bacterium | reverse complement strand
CTCTACTCCGACAAACTGGCTCAGTCGTACGGATTCGGACGGGATCTGGACATCCTTCCCTTCAAGGGGATCTACCTCTACGGCGACCCCAAGGAGAAGCGACCGCGAGTCCATATCTACCCTGTACCCAAGCTCAGCCGGCCCTGGCTCGGGGTCCATTACACCATCGGTGTCGAGGGGCAGGTGAAGATCGGCCCCACGGCGATCCCGGCCTTCTGGCGGGAGAACTACAAAGGACTGGAGAACCTCGATCTGAAGGAGGCCTTCTCCATCCTGGCCATCGAGGCGGGACTCTTTCTCAGGAATGACTTCGAGTTTCGGGAGATCGCCCTGGACGAGATGAAGAAGTACTTCCGCTCCGTGCTGGTGAAGCAGGGAGCGCTGCTGGTGGATGGGACTCCCATGGATTCCTTCCGTACCTGGGGAATGCCGGGAATCCGGGCTCAGCTCTTCCACAAAAAGGAGCGGAAGATGCTCATGGACTTCCATCTCGAGGGGGACGCCGAGTCTCTTCACATTCTCAACGCCGTGTCCCCGGCCTTTACCTGTGCTCTTCCCTTTGCTGAGTTCGTGCTGGACGAAGTGGAGGCCCGGACGGGAGGAAGCTTCCCCCGGGACGAAGGAGGAGGGAAGTGATTCCATGACGCCCGAGCACCGACACCCCCGACGGAGGGACAGATCCAAAGACGAGGCCTGGATCAGGGCCCTTCTACATCGAGGCGAAGCGGCTGTCCTGGCCGCGGTCCTGGAGGGCCTCCCCTTCTCCCTCCCCCGAATCTACGCCTACGACCAGGAGCGGGACGCCCTGTATGTACATGGGGCCCACGGTGGAGAGATGGGGGGGGTCATGAATGAGGGAGGCGGCGCCGGAGGGGTTCCCATGGTCCTCACGGTGTTTGAGATGGGGCGTCTTCTCCCCGCCGACGAGGCGCTGGAATTCGGGGTGGAGTACGCCAGCGTCGTGGTTACGGGGAAAGCCGTCGAAGTGGAAGATCCGGAAGAGGCTGAATACGGGCTCCGGCTTCTCATGGAGAAGTACGCTCCCCATCTGGAGGCGGGAAAAGACTATCGGCCCGTCGCTCCCGAGGAGGTGGGCCGGACCTCCGTAATCCGAATCGACATCGAGAGTTGGAGCGGTAAGGAGAAGACCGAGGCCGACGATTTCCCTGGGGCCTATTGGTTCAAGGACGTCAGATAGGCTCGGAGCCGGAGAGCGACGAATCCGCCTCTCCGGCTCTTTCCTCCCCCCGGGCCAACACCACTGCGGCCCCGATGTTGGCCGTCACGTTCGCCGTGGTCCGGAAGATGTCCGGGATGGTATCCACAGCCAACAAGATCCCGATTCCCTCCACCGGCAGGTTCACCGCCATCAAGACTGGGACCGCCGCAATTACTCCGCCTCCCGGAACTCCCGGTACCGTGAAGCTCGCCAGGATCGAAGTGACCACCATGGTCAGCAGATGGATGGGTTCCAGGGTGATTCCATAAAAGTAGGCGATGAAATAGGCGCCGACGATCATGGGTACCGGCGCCGTGATCCTGAAGACGGAAAAGCCCAGAGGCAGAAGGAAGCTATTGATGGCGGCGGGGAGCTTGAGCCGGGTTTCCGCCTCCTCCACCGCGGGTGGAAGGGAGGCCAGGGAGGATCGGGAGCTGAAAGCGACCGCCTGAGCCGGGAGGCTCGCACCGCTGAATTCCTTCAGGGGAAGCTTTCCTCCTATGACCGCCAGCGGGTAGACGCCGGCCAGGAGGATGATGCAAAGGCCGGAGTGGATGATGATGTAGGCCAGGATGGCCCCCGCGGCGTTGAGGCCCATGTTGGCTCCCAGGCTCATGGCCAGGGCGAACACGCCGATGGGAGCCAGGTCGAGGATCCATCCGATCAACACCAGCATCGTCTCGGAGACCGCTTTGAAAAAGCCGGTCAGGGCATCCCGGTGCGCCTTGGCGATGCGGGCGGCGGCCAGGGAAAACAAGAGTGTGAAGATGATGAAGGGCAGCATGGCCCCATCGGCCATGGCCGCCATCGGATTGGTCGGCACGAGGCTCACCAACCATTCGCCCATCGTGAGTACCTGGCTCTCAACACCCCCGGCTCCGGCCAGGCTTTCCCGGAGGCCTGCCGCCGCTTCAGGGTCCACCGGAAGGCGACGCACGATAGGCGGCGTCACGATGGCGGTGAGGGCCGCGGCAAAGGCGATAAGGGCCAGAAAGAGGCCCACCGCCCGCCTTCCGATCCGCCCCACTGCACGGACGTCGGTCCCTACCACGCCCACCACCAGGAGGGATCCCACCAGGGGAATCACCGTCATCCGGATGGCGTTGACCCAGATGCGCCCCAGAGGTTCGATCCACTGTGCGAGAGTCTCCAGGAAGGGAACGCCGGAGGCGGCGACCCAGATTCCGGCCAGGAGGCCTCCGATGAGGCCGATGAGAACCTTGATGGTGAGGGACATGTTCTGGTCTATCCTCCGAATCTTTCGGCTAGCGCTTCAAGCCTTGCGTCGATTTCGTCCCGGGGGATCCATCGGCCCCGCACCATGACACCCTCCTGGTCCCAAAGGGCCTCCAGCTCCTGGAAGGGATTTGCTTTGAGCAGGATGAGATCCGCCCGGTTTCCTTCCTTTATGGTGCCGAAGTTCGCTGGCTCCAACAATTCCCGCCGAGCGTATTCGGCCACGTTTCGAGTTCCGGTGACGATGATCTCGTACGGTGTGAGGCCCGCCGCTTCCATGCTCCGAAGCTCATGCCGGAGAGAGTAACCTGGGACGTTGAACATCTGGGGGGAGTCGGTGCCCATGAGAACCCCGACTCCAGCCATAGTAAGGGCTCGGAGGAGGCGCTGCCGGACCTCCACCAGAAGCTTCGCCGTTTCCGGATCTACCAGGGGCTGGCCTCCACTCTCCTGGGCCCAGGCCTCTCTTGTCGAAGCCGGGACGAATCGCATCTCCGGGAGGGACAGGAGGGATGCCAGCTCCACGGGCTCAAATCGGTTTTCCCAGAGGTACAGGGTAGGTACCACCCAACTGTCGCTGGACCGGGTATGGGCGGCGATGGCTCTCAT
>JAUXEE010000151.1 GCA_030618065.1 Gemmatimonadota bacterium | reverse complement strand
GGGAAGGGACCCTTCCGATGGGTGGCCCTATCCGGAGACCCGAAGGACATCTACCTGACCGACGAGCTGGTTCTGAAGCTCTTCCCGGAGGATGAACACCTGGGACGATGGATCAGGATGGCCCGGGAGAAGGTTCAATTCCAGGGACTCCCCTCCAGGATATGCTGGCTGGGCCAGGGGGAGCGGGCTCGATTCGGCCTGGCCATGAACGATCTCGTCGCCAAGGGGGAGATCTCGGCCCCTATCGTCATCGGTAGGGACCATCTGGACACCGGATCCGTAGCCTCCCCCTTCCGGGAAACCGAGGGGATGAAGGACGGCACGGATGCCGTTGCCGACTGGCCCATCCTGAACGCGCTCTTGAACACGGCTTCAGGGGCGAGCTGGGTTTCCTTCCATCATGGAGGAGGTGTCGGGATCGGGAACGCACTCCATGCCGGCCAGGTCCTGGTGGCGGACGGCACTCCGGAGATGGGTGAGCGCATCGAGCGCGTTTTGACCAACGACCCGGGGCTGGGGGTGGTGCGCCACGCCGACGCAGGGTACGAGAAGGCATGGGAGACGGCTCGGGTCCATGGCCTGAAAATCCCCATCCAGAAAAACCCCGTACCGGAGAATGGGGATTCATGACCGAGGCAAAGCCCTGGGACAGACTCTGGATTGGAGGCCACCTGGCCACCATGGCACCGGGCGGGGATCCCTTCGGGGAGATCCGGGATGGAGCCATCGCCTGCCGGAATGGGCGCATCAGTTGGGTCGGGAGGGAAGGGGATCTTCCCGGCTCTCCGGATCGACTGGCCAGGGAGGTTATCCGGCTGGAAGGACTTTGGGTGACGCCCGGACTGGTGGACTGCCACACCCACCTCGTTTTCGCAGGAGACCGATCGGGAGAGTTCGAAGCACGCCTCCAGGGTGCGACCTACGAAGAGATCGCCCGGAAAGGTGGTGGCATTCGAACCACCATGAGGGCCACCAGGGAGGCTGCGGAAGATGAATTGGTGGAGGCCGCCACCCCACGCCTCAGAAACCTCCTTTCTGAAGGCGTAACCACAGTTGAGGTGAAGTCCGGATACGGGATGGAGACGGAAACGGAGCTTCGGATGCTCCGCGCTGCCCGGAGGCTGGGGGACACCCACCCGGTGGAGGTCCAGACGAGCTTCCTGGGCGCTCACGTGCTGCCTCCTGACTTCGAAGGCCGGCGGGAGGCCTACCTTGATCTGATCTGTGAAGAGATGATCCCCAGGGCCGTGGAGGAGGGCCTCGCCGATGCCGTGGATGCGTTTTGCGACGAGATCGCCTTTACGCCTCAGGAGTGTGAACGGGTTCTTCGTACCGGATTGGAGCTGGGGTTGGGAGCGAGGCTACATGCCGACCAACTCTCGGACCAGGGGGGAGCAGCCCTGGCGGCACGCTTGGGAGCCCGGTCGGCGGACCATCTGGAGCGGACCTCCTCGGAGGGGGTTGCCGCCATGGCCGAGTGGGGAACGGTGGCCGTCCTCCTCCCCGGCGCCTTCTATTTCCTCAGGGACGACAGCCCCCCGCCGGTTTCCCGGTTTCGGGAAGAGAAGGTCCCCATGGCCGTGGCCACGGATTTAAATCCAGGGTCCTCGCCACTGAACTCCCTCCTGACGGCCATGAACCTGGCCTGCGTCCTCTTCGGGCTCACACCGGAGGAGTCCCTTCAGGGTGTCACCGTGAATGGCGCCCGAGCTTTGGGACTCCACAGGGACCGAGGAACCCTGGAAAATGATAAGATGGCCGACCTCGCATTATGGGAGGTCGACCATCCGAGGGAACTCTCCTATTGGGTGGGAAAGAACCCCTGCAAAGGGGTGGTGAAGGACGGAGAGTCTACCCTGTCACTTTCCGCCGCCGGGCGGCCTCCTCACCTTCGGAGGTGAGCTTCTCCTGGGGGCCGACCGAGTCGGCGCCGAGGACCGAGGGGCGGCTCTCGGAGCACTCCGGGAACCCCCCGAGGGAGCCCGAGCTGTTGGCGCCCGCCTGGTAGGCGCTCTCGCAGTCGGAGCCCTGGCAGCGGGAGCCCTGGCAGTGGGAGATCGGGTCGCCGGGGCACGATTCGATGACCTCGCCGAAGGTGAGCGAGAGGGCGCCGAGCGCGAAGGCGCAAAAGATCTGGGCGCCGCTCGCGGGGTGCTCCGGGATCCCCCCGATGGGGCCCTGGCCGATGGGGTACGAGCGGTTGGCGTCCGAGCCGAAGGCGTCCGTGCCGATGGAGCCCTCGCCGAGGGCGTGCGACCCGCGGGAGTTCGGGCCGATGGCGTCCGGGCACTCGGGCTCTGACCCGAAACGGTTCCCCTGCGCTGGACGGCGGGGGCCGAGCTCCGATTCCCCAGGCCGCCAGGCCGTATGCGATCCGAAGGCCTCCGTGACAGCCCGGGCTGAGCCGCCCCGACCCTGGGGGCAGCCGGGCGAGTAGCTCCAGCGCTGGGCGTCCCCCGGGTCGGGGTGGCGACACGAGGCGTCCCTGTACCGCCACGGGTGGTGCCTGTACCCTCCCGGGTGGCGCCGACGCCGACACGTGGGGTTTCATTACCACCTCGTGCCGCTCCCGGAGCGTTCCTCGTGGTGCCGGGCTGAGCCACCCCTCTGGTCCCGGTGGCAGGAGTCTGCCGGGGGGTCGCATTGGTGGCCCCGGAGCTGGAGCCTCTCGGTTTGGCTCGAGGGCTCGAAGTGGCCACCCGCCGGGGAGACTCTTTGTAATTGGTAGCTCGGTATCCGGCGTGGAGCGCTGCGGAGTAGATGTACCCACGAGCTGGGGCCACATAGGCTACACGGGCGTATCCCGGAGTCACCCAGTAGGGATCGTAGTAGTAGTACCACCCGGGGTCATAGCCCCATGTCGGGCGCCAACGGGCATAATACCCGACCGGCCCCCACCACGGATCGAAATAGACGGGCCTTCTGTAATAATTCCAACCCAACCCCAGGCTGAACCGGAAACCTGTATACCCGAAGTACGGACCCCAGGCATCCCAACAGGGATTCGGGTAGCCCCACCATCTACAGTAAGACGGGCTGAATCCCCCGTAGGAGCCATGCCCGTAATTACCATAGTAATCGTCGTAGTAGTAATCGTCGTAGTAGTAATCGTCGTAGGAATAATGGAACCCTGGGGAAAAGATGGAGCCCCCGCCATAACTGGAAACGGCCAGGCCTATCCCCACACCATCGAAGAGTCCCATATGAAAAGAGACGGATGCGGACACCTGCCCGTGACCCGAGGAAGGGATAGCCACGAGGGCGATTGCCAGGGCTGCAGCGGGGATGAGGCGCGATACCATTGTTCCTCCTATCTATTCGTCCGTTTTCAGAGAATGCATGGGGCGTGCCAGGACGAATCCGAGGAAAACCCTGACAAAAAGGGAAGAAGGGGGCTGAAAGTGCCTCCAAAACGGCCATCTCATGTCCCCTCGAGGGGACACTACGCCGCCAAGGAGGGATCAGAAATGGCCCGCCACCGGAGTGGCTGGGGTGGCTGTAAGAGGCCTCAGAAAGGCGCGGCAGCTTGGGAGAAAGTTCATGGCATCGAAACATCCGTTGGACGTAGGGGTGGACGCGGAGGCCTTTGTGCCCAAGATTTCCAGGACCAGGCCGTTTGGCCGAATCGAAGATTGCCAGGGTGGCCCCGCTTTTCCGAGGGCCGCCAATGATTGAGTGGGCCCCTCATGGGCTTGTTTGGTAATCTTCCCCCAATAGACCGCCTTTCATTTCTTTCTCATTTCTTGAAATGGTGAATGAAGCGTGACGAACGAAAACCCCCTTGGCGTCCTGGAAGTCCTTCCGGGAGGCTCGGGCTTCATCCGGCGTAGGGAGGAATCCTACACCCCCGGGAAGGACGACATCTACGTCGGAGCCCGGGTCATCCAGAAGTTTGACCTTCGGACGGGCGACGAACTCCAGGGGGATGTCGGGAAACGCCCCAAGAACGGGAAAAGCTCGCCCCTCAGGCACCTGACAGAGGTGAACGGGATCCCGCCCGAAGAGCTCCCGCATCGCCCCATCTTCACCCAACTCGGTGCCCAGCATCCCACCGAGCCCCTGACCCTGGAATGCGGTCGGACGATCCGGGGGCAGCCCGACCCGACGAACCGCGTCATCGATCTTTTCTGCCCCTTCGGCAAGGGGCAGCGTGCCATGATCGTGGCTCCGTCCAAAGCCGGAAAAACCACGATTCTTCAGGCTGTGGCCCAGGGGGTCGTCACGAACCACCCGGACTGCCATGTCATGATTCTCCTGGTGGAGGAACGCCCGGAGGAGATCACGGAGATGGAGATCTTCGGCTTCGGAGAGGTGGTGGCATCCTCCTTTGACAGGCCTGCGGAGCGGCATACCCAGGTCGCCGAGATGACCCTCGCCAGGGCCCACCGTCGAGTGGAAATGGGTCAAGACGTGGTGATCATTCTGGATTCCATCACCCGGCTTGCCAGGGCACACAACTCGGTTCAGGTGGGGAGTGGGAGAACCCTCACCGGTGGCCTCGATGCGAACTCCCTGGAGAAGCCGAAGCGATTCCTGGGCAGCGCCCGGAAAATCGACGTTCGGCAGGGCGGAGGCTCTTTAACCATCGTGGCCACGGCCCTGGTGGACACCGGATCCCGGATGGATCAGGTCATCTTCGAGGAGTTCAAGGGCACGGGAAACAGCGAACTCCTCCTCAGCCGGGAGTTGGCCGACAAACGGATCTTCCCGGCCATCGACCTGAACGGGTCTGCGACCCGTCGGGAAGAGCTGCTTCTGTCGGATGAAGCCTTGGATTTGAGCAGGGCCCTCAGGAGGAAGCTGGCGGATCTTCCCCCGGCGGACGCCATGTCCGAGCTCCTCACGGTCATGGCCCGAACGGAGAAGAACGAGGACCTTATCCGGATGTATAAGGAAGGGTAAGCCGGCTTAGGGTCTCCAGCTTCCATCGCATGGCTTCACCCTGAGAGGCGGATATGCCCCTTGCGGCGTATCCCATCAAGGGGTTCCACCCAAAATCTCCCCTCTCCGTCCACTGAAGGCGGGTTCCATCTCCCTCCGGGCTCAACGAGATGACCCCGTGGATTGTGAGGGATCCACCCTCGACCTGAACTTCGTACTCCACCCGGGCATCCGCCTCGCTGACCAGAATCAGAAGCCGGCCCTCTCCATATTGGCGATCGTCCCATTGAAGGCCGGCCCCCACTCCCTCCACCGGTCCCACGAACTCCGAACCGGATTCAGGCCCGGGATTCCAGAGGACCCATCGATCCATGCGGTTCAAGTAGGGAAAAAGGGCGGAGGGAGGCGCGTGCAAAACCATGTCCGCTTCCGCCTCCCACCTTCCGGGAAGGAGTAACCCCAGGAGTAGATACAGGATGAGGACGCCGGAGAGGGCTCCGAATATCTTGGCCCCGAGCTTCACCGGGGCGACTCCCCCCCGGGTCCATTCCAGGGAATGGAAGTGGTCAGACGGGACTCATGGTTGCATCCGTCGCAGGGGACGGTCATGACGGGCCGGAGTGGAGTACCGGGGTTCAGAGAAAGAGCCCCGCCACACTTAGGACAGACTCCCTGGAATGAGAGGATGGTGAATCGCTCCTTCCACTTTCTCAGTCCCAAGAAGCCCCCGACTCCCAGAACCGCCACTACCCACGGCGCATGGGGAGGAACCAGACCTACCGCCGGCGCCAGAAGAAGACCTCCTCCGAAGAACGCCGACGCCCGAAGCCCCCGCCAAGCGGTAGAGCGAGGAAGGAGCTCGATTCGGGCGGAAGTGCTGGTAAATCCGAAGAGGGAGATCGTTCCTTCCATGTCTTCAGAGTATCCGAAATGGTGAAAAGGGTTTC
>JAUXEE010000031.1 GCA_030618065.1 Gemmatimonadota bacterium | reverse complement strand
CGGAAAAATCGAGTTCGATCCCTCCAAGAACGACTTCCCCGTCACTCTCCACGACCCCTGCAACATTGTCCGGAATCTCGGCATCGTGGAGCCCCAGCGGCGGATTCTTCGCTACCTCTGCCCCCAATTCCGTGAAATGACCCCTCATGGTGTGGACAACTACTGCTGCGGTGGGGGGAGCGGTTTCGCCGTGATGTCTCCCTACAACTTCACGGACTGGCGAATCAATGTGGCCAGCCGGGTGAAGTTCAAGCAGGTGCTGGACGCATTCGCCGACCAGCCTGGGCCCGAGGTGAAGAAGTACCTCTGCGCTCCCTGTTCCAACTGCAAGGGGCAGCTTCGGGACGTCCTGAACTACTATGGCGCCCTGGAGAAGAGTGGTATCACCTATGGCGGCCTGGTTGAGCTTATCGTCAACGCCATGGTGGACGTGAAAGTGCCCTTCATCAAGTGGGAGATGCACTAAGCCAGCCGGTTTCCCTCGGCGTCGGGGCTCAACCCCATCAACGATCCCTTCACCACTTCCTCGATCCGTTCACAGACCTGGGGCTTCTCCAGCATGCTTACCACCAATCTGTGTCGGGGTCGCTGGAGCATCCGCCCTATGGAATCGGGCGGGATCACCAGAATCACCCGGATATGGGGGATCCGTGCGTCGGCGGCGATGGAGTCCAGGAGGCCGAATCCCTGATCGGGAAGTCCTTCCATGTCGATGATGGCGATTTCCGGTCGGAAGTCCTGGATCAGAGTAGAGGCCTCGTATCCGTTTCGGGCGAATCTCAGAGCGACGGAGTCGTCCCCGAACCACTCGATTCGGTTCATCAGCTCCTCATCCGAGCTGATAAAGAGGACCTGTGTGGTCATGCCCTGGATCCGCCGGTAATAGACACAGTCTTCGCAGGAGCCCTCACAAAACTGGTGGGCATGGCCGACGTCGGAATCCAACCCGGCCATGAGGAAGCAACGGGTTGCCCTGACCCGGTAGACTACACATTGGCGACAGGCTTCTCTCATCTCTCCGTCGTCGGAAAGAAACTCCCAACAGGGGACCTCCGCATGATCCTCTTTTGTCCCGTCCTGGGACGGGTTGGGCGCCAAGGGGGTCCGGATTGTCAGGTCGGTTCCCCTCTGGCCAAAACCGGCCATGAAGGGTTCCAGGTCCGGTAGGGCTACCCGATAGTGCCCGCCCGCTGTTCGAGTGGCTGCCAGTCGGCCCTTCTTGATCCATTTGAGAACCGTGTCCGGAGTTACCGCGCAGAGCTTCGAAGCCTGCCCGGTAGTCAGAAGACCCGTCTTTTCTGCTGCCATTTCCCTCTTTGCCTTTGAGAACGAGCTCGACGAAGGTCATTGAATGACCCTCCGGCGCTACACCACCCCTTTTCCCTCTTCCTGCCAACTCCGTGCCAGATTATGGAGGTTTTTGGAAATACTGAGTTCGGCCCTGTTCGTTCATATTGGAATTCTCGAAATATAACCAAATCACATAGCCGGGAATGGAATTTGCTACAGCAAAACCATTAATTGACAGGGGGCCCCGCCGCCTTTTCTAGGAAAACGGCAAATTCTGGTTGCGGGGGCACCGTACCGTGAATACAGTGGGAAAAGGTCTTTGAAGAATCCCTTTTGAATGGGAGAACCCATATGGAAGCAGCCGTCGCGTCCGACCCGCAAATTTCCATCCGAGACAGCGTCGTTCGGCTCATACGAGGAGATATCACTGAGCTCGATGTCGACGCCTTTGTCTTTTATGCCCAATCCGACCTGGCTCTGGGCTCAGGGTTCGGGGGAATGATCACCGTTCGAGGGGGGGCTTCGGTTCAAAAGGAGCTGGACGAAATGGCTCCGGTCGCCGACCTGGAAGCGGTGGTCTCAGAGGCGGGGAAACTGGCTGCCGAATTCATCATCCATGCCGTGGGACCCAAGTTTCGAGAGGATGATATCGAGGCGAAGCTCCTCACCACCATGGAGAACTGTCTCTCGAGGGCCGAGGAGAAGGGAATCAAAAAGCTGGCCTTTCCAGCCATGGGGGCCGGGTACTATGGGATCCCGGCTCCGATTTCCGCCACGGTCATGTTGACGGCTCTCGAGAGTCACCTGAGGGGGGAGACCGGGATCGAGGAAGTGACGATCTGCGTCTTTGACCGCCCCCAATTCACAGCGTTCAAAGCCGCCATCGCGGCTCTTAGCTGACCGAGAGGGTCACACGATGCACGAGATGAGCGATCTACTTCGGGTCATACACACTCTCCACTGGTACGCTTTGGCGTTCATGGGCCTGGTCTACGTCATTCGAATCAACTGGTTCGTGAAGCGATTCAAGGCGGGGGGAGAACGACAGGCCGCCACCGGCATTCCCGGGCGCACCACCCCAAAGAAGGGCATTCTCTACTCCTGGGGTAACGTCGCCATGCCCTGGTCCATGGAAAGCAGCCGGACCAGACCCTTCTTCTACCTCCAATTCGTGGCCTTCCATCTGGGTGTCACAGCGGCCATCCTGCTCCTTTTCATCATCCCTCTGGGGCCCGGACTCCTGGAGAATGAGGCCGTGGTTTTGGCCCTGCGGATCCCCATCGGAGCGGCGTTCCTCGTGGGCCTTGGACGGATGGTCCGAAGATTCGGCGACAAATACATGAGAGCCATCAGCTCCCCTGACGACTACTTCTCGCTGATTCTTCTCACCGTCTGGTTCTTCTTCGCCTTCCTGGCAGTGCCGAACTCGACAGCGAACGGGGAGTGGCACCTTATCGGATACTTTCTCATAGCGACATTCTTCCTGGCGTACGTCCCCTTCAGCAAGATCTCTCACTACCTCTACTACCCCTTCACCCGGTACTACATCGGAAAGAGCCTGGGGCACCGAGGTGTCTTCCCCATCCTTCGTGGTCCGGCCCGCGGGTAAGCCTGAGGAGAGAAGAGAGCAACCCATGAAAGCAACCCAAGAGAAATCAGAGAAGGCTCAAAAACTCATAGATCGAATGGGAGAGAAGCTCAACCGGCAGATGGCCGGCTCCCTTTTGGCCTGTGTCCACTGCGGGATGTGCACCGATTCCTGTCACTACGTCCTCGCCAACCCGGGTGACCCGACCTATGCCCCGGCTTACAAAGCCGACCGGATCCGGAAGATCTTCAAGCGCCACTTCGACTGGACCGGCAGGGTCCTGCCCAAGTGGGTAGGTGCCGCCACCGTCAATACCGACGAGGATCTGGAGGAACTCAAGGACATCGTGTTCGGCAAGTGCACGAATTGCCGGCGATGCACCATCAACTGCCCTATGGGGGTGGACTACGCCACCTTCAACCGCATGGCCCGGGGCCTTCTGGTCTCCGTCGGGGTCATGCCGGAGGGTGTGGCGGTGGTGAGCAAAGACCAGTGGGAGACGGGAAACCAGATGGGCGTCCTGAAAGAGGACTATCTGGACACCCTGGATTGGATGGAGGAGGAGCTCCAGGAAGAGCTGGAAGATCCCACCCTGAAGATTCCGGTGGACGTCCCCGATTGTGATGTCGTGTACTCCATCAATCCCCGGGAGGTGAAGTACGATCCCCGAAGCATCGCCGACGCGGCCAAGATCTTTCACGCCGCCGGGGAGAGTTGGACCATGCCCAGCGAGGGGTGGGACATGACCAACTTCGGCCTATTCTCGGGTGATGACGACCTGGGTGGTTCGGTGGCGGGGCGCCTCTTCGAAAGCGTGGAGGAACTCAGGGGGAAGAAGCTCGTCATCTCGGAGTGTGGCCACGGGTACCGATCCACCCGCTGCGAGGGGCCGAACTGGGCGAAATCCGATGTTCCGTTCGAGATGGAAAGCTCGGTCAACACCATGCTCCGGTACATCAAGGAAGGCCGGATCAAGGTGGATAAGACCAGGAATCCGGAGCCTGTCACCTTCCACGATTCCTGCAACAACGCCAGAAGCTGTGGCCTCTTCGAGGAGCCCCGAGAGCTTCTGAACCTGGTCTGCATGGATTTCCGGGAGATGTACCCCAACCGGGCGGAAAACTACTGTTGTACCGGCGGGGGTGGGGCCATGTCCATGTCCGAGTATACTCCCCAGCGCCTGAAGTCGGGAATCACCAAGGCGAACCAGCTCAAGGAGACGGCCGCTGACTTCGTTGTGACGTCCTGCCACAATTGCGTGGACGGCCTCGCCGATGTGATTCGCCACTACGAGGTCGGCATGAAGGTCACCCAACTGGTGAACCTGGTCGCCAACGCCCTCGTCATCGAGAAGAAGGTGGCGGTGCCGGTGGAGACTCCGGTTGCCCCGGAAGTCGTGGAGGAGGTTCCGGTGCCCGTTGGAGTGGGGGCGGAGGGGGAGGAGCTGCCCCTGGCCGGCCGTCGGATCCTCGTAGCGGACGACGAGCCCGACCAGTTGGATTTCATCTCGGCGGTCCTGGAGGACAATGGGGCGGAGATTATCAGGGCCACCACCGGGGACGAGGTCCTGGAATTGGCCCGGAAGGAAAAACCCGACGTTCTCACCCTCGACCTCCATATGCCGGGGCGGGATGTGGGGGAGGTCTTCGACCTCATCAGGAAGGACCCGGAGCTGGGAGATCTGAAGATCTGCATCATCACCGGGAAGCCGGAGCTGAGGAGGCTCATCTACGAGCGATCCGTCCGGCCGCCTGAGGGCTACGTGGACAAGCCGGTGGACGAGAAGCGGCTTCTGGTGAATGTCAAGAAGGTATTGGAGGTCGTTCACCAGGACGCATAGAAAGCGAAGGAGGACCCATTGGAGCTGGATTATCGAGAAATCTTCGAGGCGATGCCTTGCTTTCTCTCCGTTCAGGACCGGGACTTCAAGATCGTCGAGGCCAACGAGCGTTTCAGGAAATTCTTCGGGGATTTTGAGGGTCGGTACTGCTACCAGGTATACAAGCAGAGGTCCGAGCGTTGCGAGGTGTGCCCGGTGGCCCGGACCTTCCGGGACGGAGAACGGCATGAGAGCGAGGAGGAAATGACGACCCTCTCCGGGGACGTCCTTTCCGTTCTCGTGCGATCCAAGCCGATTTATGACGAAAAGGGCGAGATCGTGGCTGCCATGGAGATGTCCACGGATATCACCCACATCAAGAACCTCCAGAAGCTCCTTCGAGCCAGCCAAAAACGGTATCACACCCTCTTCGATGAAGTTCCCTGCTATATCTCCATTCAGGATCAGGATCTCAACATCATCGAAGCCAACAAAGCGTTTCTGGAGGATTTTGGACGAGCGCTGGGCGCCAAGTGTTTTGAAGCCTATAAGCACAGGAACACTCCCTGTGAGCCATGCCCGGTCCAGCAGACCCTGGCTGACGGCGTCTCCCACACCCGGGAAGAAGTGGTCACCTCCCGCCACGGAAAAAGGAAGAACGTCCTGGTGACCACGGCTCCCATCCTGGAAGGTGGTGAGCTCACGGCGGTGATGGAGATGAGTGCCGACATCACCCCCATCAGAGACCTGGAGGACCGTCTCACCCAGCTCGGGCTCCTCATCGGATCCGTTTCCCATAGCCTCAAAGGGTTGTTGAACGGGTTGAGCGGGGGGATGTATCTGGTGAACTCGGGCTTTGCCAAGAGCGATGAGAGCCGAGTGAAGCGGGGGTGGGCCACCGTCCAGCGAAACGCCGAACGAATCAAGACCATGGTGTCCGATATCCTCTACTATGCCAAGGACCGGGTGCCGAGCTGGGAACTCCTCTCGGCCCGGGAGATCGCCGGTGATGTCGTAGCCATGATGGAGCCCCGGGCTGCGGAGCTGGGGACCGATCTCAGCTTGGAGGTCGGGGCTGACGCAGGGGATCTCGAGGGGGACCCCCAGGCCGTCCGGTCCCTTCTGGCGAACCTTGTCGAGAATTCCCTGGATGCTTGCCGATTGGCGGAATACCCTGAGGGCTGCCGAGTCGTGGTCCGAGTGAATGGGGACCCGGACATGGTGCGATTTGAAGTGGAGGACGATGGGTTGGGCATGGACCAGGAAACCCAGGAGAAAGCCTTTTCCCTCTTCTTTTCCACAAAAGGAACGGGGACCGGCCTCGGCCTCTTCATTTCCGACAAAATCGCCCATGCTCACGGTGGGGACATCGACCTCAATTCAAAGTTGGGCGAAGGGACCAAATTCCTCGTAAGTTTACCCAGGGTTCGACCTGACCAATCGGGAGACCCCGAGTCTCCCATGATGAAGGGGAACACGATCGATGCCTGACGGCCAGAAGACGGTCTTGGTGGTGGACGACGATCCCGATGCTCGGGATTTCTTTATCACGGTGCTGGAAGACAACGGGTATAAAACCGTCTCGGCAAGAGACGGGAATGAGGCGTTGGACCGCATCGAAGAAGAGATCCCGGACCTGGTCACTCTGGACGTGACCATGCCGGAGAAGTCCGGGGTAGGGGTCTATCGGAAACTGAGGGAGGAGGACGCCTACAAGGGCATCCCGGTTATCATCATCACCGGGGTGTCAGACGACTTCAAACATTTCATCTCCAGTCGTCGCAAAGTCCCTCCACCAAACGGATACCTCAGCAAGCCTATCGAGCCCGAGGAACTGGTTCGGTTGGTCGGGGAGTTGGTGAGCTAGGGAGGATCCTCCTTCACTCGCGGCGGATTCGTTCCTGGCGTTCCGCCGCATCCCGAAAGGGAGTGCAGCATGGCTAGTTTGCGGCCGCTGCTGAAGAGCGAAGATTGGATGTCTCTCTGGATCGGGCTCCTGATCTTCGCATTGTCCCTGGGGCTCCTGGTGGGAGTCGACATCCTGGGCTGGGCGGTAAAGACCAACGTCTGGGTGACCGTTGGCCAGGCCCTCCAGCCCGTCTCCGAGGGCTACTCGGGCCTCGGAGGAGGACCGTCCCTGGTCTTCACCTTCGTTTTCCTCCTCGTCCTCATGACGGCCGCCGCCCGGGGCCTCGAAGCAAATATCCCCCGTTTCATGCTGGGCTTCACGGTCATCTTCCTCGTTTCGTACGTCTGCTGGTTCTTGGGCCATTACGCCTATATCGCAGCCACTCCGGACAAGTTGGAAGCCCTGGGGATCGGTTGGTCCATGAACCTCACCGGAGAGGCCGGATACATTCTGGCCCTCCTGGCGGGGCTGGTGGTGGGGAACTTCTTCCCAAAAACCGCGGAGAGGATCGCCGAAGGTACCAAACCCGAGCTCTTCATCAAGATCGCCATCGTGGTCATGGGGCTGGGCTTGGGGGTAAAGGCCGTGGACGCCTTGGATTTGGCCTCCGCGGTCATCTTCAGGGGCCTTTGCGCCATCGTGGAGGCGTACCTCATTTACTGGGCGGTGGTCTACTTCGTGGCCCGGAAGTACTTCAAGTTCAGTAAGGAATGGGCGGCTCCCCTGGCCTCGGGGATCTCCATCTGCGGGGTATCGGCGGCCATAGCGACGGGAGGCGCCATCAGGGCCCGGCCGATCATTCCCATCATGGTGTCGTCGCTGGTTGTGGTCTTCGCCGTGGTGGAGTTGGTGGTCCTGCCCTTCGCGGCCAAGACCTTCCTCTACCATGAGCCCATGGTGGCCGGGGCGTGGATGGGCCTTGCGGTGAAGACCGACGGAGCCGCGGTGGCAGCGGGGGCCATCACCGACGCCCTGATACGAGCCAAGGCCATGGACGCCCTGGGGGTGGAGTGGGTGGAAGGATGGATCCTCATGGCCACCACCACCGTGAAAGTCTTCATCGACGTCTTCATAGGGGTGTGGGCCTTCATCCTGGCCATCCTCTGGGTCACGGTCATCGACCGGAAGCCTGGGGAGAAGGTGCGGATGGTGGAGATCTGGGAGCGATTCCCCAAGTTCGTCCTGGGGTACATCCTGACTTTCGTGGCCACCCTGACTTTCTGCATCATGGTACCGGACTTGCTAGAAGCCGTAAAGGCGGCGTCCAGCGAAGCCAACGTGTTCCGGCAGTTGTTCTTCGCCATGACCTTCTTCGCCATCGGTGTGGTGTCGAACTTCCGGAAACTCTGGGAGGAGGGGATCGGGCGCTTGGCGGCCGTCTACGTCATCTGTCTGTTCGGCTTCATCATCTGGGTGGGGTTGGTGATCTCATGGATCTTCTTCCACGGCATAACACCGCCCGTGGTGGCCGGCTAGGAGGGAACCATGACAGACTGTGGCGAGCGGCTAGGAGGGAACTATGACGGACCGTGGTGGACGGCTGGGAGGGAACCATGACTGAACAGGAGAAGCCGCGCCTGGCGGAGGAGATGGAGGAGATGGAGTATGAGCCCCTTCTCCCGGTGGAGAAGAAGCTCATCATTTGGAGCATCACTTTGGGGGTAGTACTTTTAGGGGTTCTCACCTGGGTGAGCTACACCTTCTTTCCGGTACCGTAGGAGAAGAGATCAGTGCCCTCGAAAACGTTGAAATCCACCCTTCAAGAACTCCTCGTGCAGGGGAGGCTGGAGGAGGTGGCGGAGCTGGCCCCCAAGAAAAAACGTGTGCTGGGCAGCCTTGTCGCCCTCACCTTTGATCCGGATCTCCAGGTGGTCTGGAGAGCCATCGAAGCCATGGGAATGGCGGTGGAAAGGGTGGCCGCGTCCCATAAGGGTTTTGTGAGGGAGCACATGAGGCGCCTCTATTGGCTCATCACCGAGGAGTCAGGTTCGGTGTTCTGGAGGGCTCCCGAGTGCATGGCAGAGTGTTGTGTCCGTCTTCCGGTTCTCTTCAAGAGCCACATCCCCATCACTTTCCATCTTCTGGAGACGCTGGAGGAGGAAGATCTGGAACACTTCCGTCCAGGGGCCATCTGGGCCATCGGCCGCCTCATCGATGTGGCCGGAGATGGGCTTCCCGAGGTCCTTCCCCTGGTGATGGAGGCGCTGGACCGGCCCGATCCCCAGGCCCGGGGCATGGCAGTCTGGTGTCTCGGGGAAGTGGGGGAGACCCGGGTCCTGGAGGGACGGCCCGACCTCCTGGAGGACCAGGGGCCCGTCCATCTCTATCGGGACCGGGTCGTGGAAGAAACGACGGTGGGCCGCCTTGGCAGGGAGGTCCTGGAAGCGGCGGCCCAGCGGTCTTGAAGGGGGTCGGCCGGGGTTATTCCGGAGGCTTTCCTCTCCTAGCCGACTTCCCTCTCCTAGCCCGGAGGTTTTCCTTCCCCAGCCTGTAGGATCGTGTCCACCATCCCGTCCACCGTGTGAGGGGTGGCTTCGTTGCCTGGCTCGTGGCCCAGCTCTTTCAGGGTGGCGGATGTAAGTGGGCTGATGCTCACGATTTTCGCGGTTTTCAGTAATTGTCCATATAGACGCACCAGGGAACGGGCCGTAGGGGAGCTGGTCACCGTGATCCAGTGAACCTCTCCTGCCTTCAAGGCATCGGCCACATCCTGGTTCGGCTCATCCACGTCCACCGTTCGATAAACAGGGATCTGGTCCACGCCAGCCCCAATCTCCTCCAACTCTTCCGCCAGGACCGGTCGGTCCCCAGTGGCTCGAGCCAGGAGGAAAGCGCCGCTGTCTATGTCCTCCATGAGGGTTTGGGCCAGAGCGGAAGCGTCGACTTTCTCAGGAGCCAGATCCGGGTTGAGATGATAGGAGCGTAGCCTTTCCGCTGTACCCTTTCCCAGAGCTGCCAGCCGGACTCTCCCCAGGGATCGTACATCGTTGCCGCGAGAAAAGATGCGGTTCATCAGGCCATCCACCCCATTCCCGCTGGTGAAGACCAACCAGTCGTAGTGGCCGATCCGATCCAGGGCGGCGTCGGCGGGGGACCAATCAACGGGCTCGGCGATCCGGATGGCCGATTGCGTGAGGATCTCGGCTCCCAGCACGGAAAAACGTCTTCGGAGCTTGGATGTCGTCTGCTTCGAGCCGGCGACCAAGATGGTGGTTCCGAAAAGGGGGCGCTCCTGAAACCAGGAAAGGGTGGGCGCATGGTCGACGACTTTCCCTACGACGAAAAGGGAAGGGGGCCTGATCCCCTTTTCTCCGATGGCCTCCTCCACCGTCTCCAGAGTGCACTTGACGGTCTGCTGGCGGGCTCGGCTGCACCACTGGACCACCGCGACCGGTGTGTCCGGGGGCTTTCCCTGTTCCATGAGTGCCCCACTCCATCTGCCGGCCCTTTTCACTCCCATGTAGAAGACCAGAGTGCCGGGGAAGGCGGCCAGGGCTTTGTAGTCCAGGTGCGATTCCTCTTTGTCGTCCCTTTCATGCCCTGTCACCAGGGCCACCGCCGAAGCGTCCTCGAAGTGTGTGAGAGGGATCTCGGCGTAAGCGGCAGTGGCCAACCCGGAGGTGATTCCGGGAACGATCTCGAAGGTGATGCCGGCGGCTCGGCAGGCGTCCGCTTCGTCCCCACCCCGGGCGAAAATGGAAGCGTCTCCACCCTTCAGGCGAACCACCTTCTTCCCATCGATGGCGGCCTGGACCATGACCTCGGTGATCTCGTCCGGAGTCAGCGAGCGGCCCTGGTCATGACGTCCCAGCCGAACCAGCTCCGCACCTTCCGGTGCATACTCCACCAGTGTCGGGTTCGCAAGGTAGTCGTAGAGAACCAGGTCGGCCTCCTGGAGGCACTGGACGGCCCGCACCGTAATGAGGCCCGGATCGCCAGGGCCGGCGCCCACCAGACGGACGGTTCCGGGCGCACTGTTCGATGGAGAGGTCATGGGCATTCGTAGGGTTCAACCCGGGGTCGGTGGGTTGGTGGCTATATCAGCGATAAGGCCGGGGAAGAGGGCATCCTCTCCCACCGGTGTCATGAGCTCGAAGTGTACTCCCGGTCGAGCCCGGGCCAGCTCGTCCACCAGGGGCTTGATGTCTTTATCCACATGCCCGGCGCTGGCCATGAAGAGAGGAAGGAGCCTGAGAATGGTATGCCCCGACCGGACCGCGTCCTCCACCACCTCAGGGAGAGCCGGGCCCTCGAACTGCATGAAGGCCACCCTGACCTCCTCCGATGGTATTCGGGCCTTCACCGTCTCGGCCAGCGTCTCCAGAGAGGATCTCCAGACAGGATCACGACTGCCGTGAGCAAGGAGAATCAACATGCACCTACTTCTTCTTCCATTGGGCCTCCAAGGCGGCGATGCGGTCCCTGACTCTCCGGGCGAGAGGTGGATCTTGCCCGTCCGTGAAGACGGCCAGGGTGATTCCGTCGGTTTGGTGGAGAGCGCCGAAGATCACCTCGGATCGGGATGCGGAGGAGGCGTCGCAGATCAGCACTCCCCGCTTCTTGGCGTCCTGAACCAGACGGAAATTCAGTTCCTCGTTATCGGTGGCGGCAACTGCAAGAAAAGCGCCGTCGAGATCACTCCCCTGAAATTCCCCTTTCCGCCATCGGAGCTGATTCGCCTCTGCCAATCGGGCCACTTCTTCTGTGACTTCCGGGGAGACGACGGTAACCGCGGCTCCAGCCCGGAGAAGGTTGGTGGCTTTCCGGGCCCCGATTTGCCCGCCACCCACAACGATACAGATGCGGGCGCGAAGGTCCAGACCTATGGGGAGGTACTTCATGATCGGTTCCTAGTGGCCGATCGAAATGATTCCACTGGCCGCCAGCGCCAGGACGAGGACCTCCAAAGTCGCGATCGTGGCGTAGATCCAGTCCTTCTTGCGGAAGAAACTCGGCAGAACCCCCACGTAGCATACGATCGTAACGCCCGCCAGGAAGGCGATGCCAATGAAGTTCAGGTAGTCCCCCATACCCAGGAGCCCCATCCAACCCCAACCAACGACGACCTCGGGCCGATGGAGGAACTCATGGTTGACCACTTCCAGGTATTCGTGGACGCTGAGGGTCCATAGGCGCGGGAGCTCTTCAATGGGGATTCCCGGCTGCAGGACTCCGGTCATGTACAGGGCAAAGGTGACTAACAGGATGCCAAGGCCCAGGTACATCCCCTTGGCCAGGATGCTGGCGTAGAGAAGCTGATCCGCGTCGGCCTCGGCCTGGGGTTGGTGGCCTGGCTTCGAGGTTCGGCCCGACCCCGGTTCCATGTCTTTTTCGGTCTCGGTCATCTCTCGGCTCCGTTTGCCTCAGAAGAGGAAGGGGAGATCCAGCCCCTTGGTGATGGCTTTGGCTCCGGCAAAGAGGAGCATGGCGATGACGATCCACCGGACGAAGGTGGGCTTGGCGACTCTCAGGATCCGGACCCCGATGAAGGATCCGAGCATGAT
>JAUXEE010000113.1 GCA_030618065.1 Gemmatimonadota bacterium | reverse complement strand
GTAGTCCAGCTTCATGGGCATGACCTTCGCCAGCATGCCCTGGGCAGGACAATACTGCTCAGCAGAGAGCTCGATGGATCGGCGCAGGGCCGACTCCTGGATGTCGTGGCCCGTCACCTCGTATTCGATGACCGCGCTGGTGAACACCTTGGGATGCTCCTGGGCCCGTTCGGCCCTGACCCTCACCTCGAAGGCAGTGATCTCCTGCCTCTTCTTCCGCAGGATCGAGATCACATCCATGGCCGTGCACCCTGCGAGACTCAGGGCCATGAGCTCCATAGGCCGGAATCCGTCGTCGGCGCCCCCGACCCCTGGATCAGCCCCCAGGGCGACGGTGAAGCCCGAGCCGGCCGTTCCGGTGAAGGTCAGCCCTTCATGCCACAGGACCTTCGCGTCCATCTTGGTTCCTCCTTTTTAGCTTATCGTAGAGGGTTCGAAGACCGATCCCCAAACGCTCCGCCGCCATCCGTCTGTTGCCTCCGACTTCTTTCAGTGCCTCTTCGATGGCTTCACGCTCCAATTCCGCCAGCGTTTTTCCACCGGATTTCCGAGAAGGCATGGATCCTCGAGAAGTGGTGAGATGTTCGGCTCCAATTTTTCGCTGGCCGGCCAAAATTGCGGCACGTTCCAGGGAGTTGGAAAGCTCGCGAACGTTTCCCGGCCAGTCGGAGGAAACCAGGAGCTGTTGCGCGTCTTCGGCGAGAGTGATCTCTCTTCGCCCAAGGTCATCTCCGATGCGTTTCAGGATCGATTCGGCTAGGGGGAGGATGTCCCCCCGTCGTTCCCGGAGAGGGGGGAGGTGTATCGGAAATACAGCGATACGGTGGTAGAGGTCTTCCCGGAAGCTCCCCTCCTTCAGCATTCCATTCAGATCCCGGTTCGTCGCCGCGATCCACCGGACATCGGCGTCGATGGTCCGGGTTCCTCCGACCCGTTCGTACTGACGTTCTTGGAGGACCCTCAGGAGTTTCACCTGAAGAGCGGGCTTCAGCTCGGCGATCTCGTCCAGGAAGAGGGTTCCGCCGTTAGCTAGCTCGATGCGCCCGGGGCGGGCGGCAGTGGCTCCGGTGAAGGCTCCCTTCTCGTGGCCGAAAAGCTCGCTTTCGATGAGCGTCTCGGACATGGCCGCGCAGTTCACAGCCACGAAGGGACCCCCGGACCTCTGTCCCCATTCGTGAAGCGTGCGGGCGGCGATTTCCTTACCGGTTCCACTCTCGCCTGTCAGGAGTACCGTCGCGTTGGTGGATGCCACCTTGCGGAGGGCGTCCACCACCGGCTCCATGGCCGGGTCCCCGTAGCTGAGGGGTGGGGTCGGGGGAGCATCCCGAGCGGTACGAGTCTCGTGAGTCACGAGACGCTTATGTTCCAGGGCCCGTGAGGTGAGAAGGCGTAGCTCCGCCGGACTGCTGATGGGTTTTTGGAGGTAGTCGAAAGCGCCGAGCTTCATGGCCTCCACCGCCGTCTCCACCGAGCCAAACGCGGTGAGGACGATGACCTCCATCCCGGGCTGCTCCTCCTTGGCCCTTCTCAGTAGGGAGATGCCGTCCATCTGTCCCGGCATGCGGAGGTCGGTGATCATCAGGTCGAAGGCTCGTTCCTTCAACAGGGCGGCGGCCTCCATCCCATCGGCCGCCTTCTGTGCAGAGTGGCCATCGTCCTCCAGAGCCTCCGCCAGAAATTCGCGGAGGCCTTCCTCGTCGTCGACCACCAGGATGTTTGCCAGAGTCTCTTCTCCTAGTTGCCGGGGAGGGTGAAGGTGAAAACTGCGCCACCGCCCGGATGATTGGCCCCAACGATGGTTCCTCCATGCATCCGCACGATGCGGCGGGCCACGGCCAATCCAAGCCCGGTCCCGGTGGTGCGGGACGTTACGAAGGGCTCGAAGATCTCTTCCTCCATCCCGCCATCGATGCCGGCCCCGAAGTCATGGACCTCGATGACCAATCCGTGCCTTCGTGCTGAGACATCCACCTCCACCGGACGTCCCCCGGGCGAAGCCTCAACTGCATTTCGGAACACATTGATCAGCGCTTGCCGGATTCGAGTCGCATCGAGTCTCCAGCTTTTCGGAGCGTCTTCCAGAGAGAGCTGGAAACCCGCTGATCCTACGGCTTCCACAGCCTCCTGAATGAGCTCCTGGACGTCCGTATCCGCGGGTTGAAGGGGTCCGGCACCGGCGAAGTCCAGGAGATTCCCCGTGAGGGACTCGAGCCGGGCCGCTTCCTTCACCACCCGCTCAGCCTTCTGACCTTCACGACTCTCGGCGGGCAGCTTCTCCGCCAGGAGTTGAGCATGTCCTTTGAGGGAGGCCAGCGGGTTTCGGATCTCATGAGCCAGGACGGCGGACATCTCTCCCAAGATCCCCAGGCGCCGCTGATGCTCCAACTGGCGTCGCGCCTCCTCTCCCCGGACCGAGAGGCTCCAGAAGAATAGTCCGGCCAGCACCAGTACCACGGCTACCACCGCGCTGGAGGTGAGCGTCCGGGTGGCTTGGAAGGAGAGGGTCTCGGCCAAGAGTGGCTCGAATTCCAGGATCAGGTCAGGTGGGGAATGGAAACGGCCGGAGTCGGCGCGCTGCCTGGGGGTGCCTTCAATCCTCGGGACGCCGTAGGCCATGCGTATGCGTGTGGGAAGCCTTTGGAGGGTCTCCTGGCCCCGGGGGTCTTCGGAAAGGAGAACGGTCTCTCCCTCCTCCGGCTCCCCCGCTTCGACCATGATCTCCCCGTCCGCCCCCACCAGGGCCAGGTAGCGTAGGCCCGCGTCCATCTGTGACGCTAGGATTTCCTCGAGGTCCTCCTGGGAGGGTGGCTCCGTTGCGCCTCTTTGGAGGGAGCGCAAAGAGAGGCGAAAGCCCGTCGCCTGCCCTCGATGGAGGGTGATGGCAGCTTCCTCCACGCCACGGTAGCTCGTCCATGCCGTGGCCAGGACCGCTACGCCCAGCGCCACGGTGGTGGCCAGCCATCCCCACCGGGCCCACCGACCGATCTTGCGAGGCTCCTTCATGCCTCGCTTCTCCATACGTTCATGGGATTGAATGTCAGACCCGAACCTTGTCACAGCAATGCCTGGCTGTTTCGCTATTCGTAGCGCAACGCGTCGATGGGGTTCAGGCTCGAGGCCTTTCGAGCCGGATAGAAGCCGAAGAAGATCCCTACCGCTCCGGCGAATGCTAACGCCACCCCTACCGTATCCGGGGATATCACCGTGGCCCAACCCGTAAGGACGCTCAGAAGCCAGCTTCCGGCGACCCCGGCTCCGATGCCGATGATCCCGCCGAACACGCTCATGACGACGGCCTCCACCAGAAACTGCACCAGCACATCCGAGCCCCGGGCCCCGAGGGACATCCGCAGGCCGATCTCCTTCGTCCTCTCGGTAACCGAAACGAGCATGATGTTCATGATTCCGATGCCCCCCACCAGCAGAGAGATACTGGCGATGGCCGAGAGCAGGAGGGTCATCACCTCGGTCGTGCCCTGGGCGGCTTCGGCCAGTTCTGTCTGGTTTCGGATCGTGACATCGTCCTCCTCCCAGTCGGCGAGAGCGTGGACGTCACGGAGGATCCCTCGGATCTCCTCCTGAGCCTCGGGGATGTCCTCTGGCGTATAGGTGCTGGCCAGGATCTGTGTGATGAACTGTTGCCCTGAGAGGCGGGTGTTCACGGTGGTATAGGGGGCAAGCATCATGTCGTCCTGGTCCGTTCCCTCGGCGGTCTGCCCTTTCTCGGCCATGACGCCGATGACCTGAAAGGGAACGCCCCGGATGCGAACCTGCTCTCCCACAGGGTCCGAGTCGGGGAAGAGGGCGTCGGCGACGGTGTTTCCCAGAACCACCACCTTTCGATTCGAGCGGACATCGCTTTCGTCGAAGAAGCGGCCCGATTCCAAGGCCCAATCCCGGATGATGGGATAATCGGTAGAGACGCCGTAGACCGGAGCACGCCAGTTGCCCCCTCCCCCAACGATCTGCCCTCCGGTCCTGATCACCGGGGAGATGGCCGCCAGAAGGTAGCTCTGATCTCTCAGGGCTTCGGCGTCATCGAGGGTGAGAAGGTTCAAGGACTGGGCACCCTGGCTCACGCCGCCCACCTGACTCGCCCCCGGTGTCACCACGATCATATTGGTTCCGAGATTGTTGATTTGGGCCTCGATCTGAGCCTTGGCCCCCTCCCCGATGGCCACCATGACGATGACCGCGCCCACGCCGATGATGATCCCCAGCATGGTGAGGAGTGTGCGCATCTTGTTTTTCAGGATGCTCTGGGCAGCCACTTTGGTGAGGGTGGAAGTGTTCATACGGTGGCCACCTCCTGAAGGCTTTCCATGGTCAGGAGGTCGACGGCAGCCATGCGGCGATCCAGCATCGGCTGATCACGGATGATGAGGCCGTCCCTCAACTCGATGGTCCGCTCGGTGTAGGCCGCCAGCTCGGGCTCGTGGGTGACCAGCAGGATGGTGATCCCCTGCTCGTTCAGCTCCTGGAAGAGGGTCATGACCTCCACCGAGGTCCGACTGTCCAGGTTCCCGGTGGGCTCGTCCGCGAGGATGATGGCGGGTTGGGTTACCAGGGCCCGGGCGATGGCAACCCTCTGCTGCTGTCCCCCGGAGAGTTCGCTGGGCTCGTGGTCCATTCGATCCCCCAATCCCACCCTCTCCAGGGCCTCCGCCGCCAAGCGCCGGGTGTCCAACTTCCGGCCGGTGCGGTCGTAAAGAAGGGGTAGTTCCACGTTGTCCAGGGCACTGGTCCGAGCCAGAAGGTTGAAGCCTTGAAAGACGAATCCGATCTTTCGATTTCGGATGTCGGCCAACTGATTCCGGCTCAATCCGTCCACCCGAAGGCCGTCAAGGCGATAAGCGCCCTGGGAGGGGGCGTCGAGGCATCCGATGATGTTCATGAGGGTGGACTTCCCGGAGCCGGAGGCGCCCATCACAGCGATCATCTCCCCTTCCTCCACAGTGAGGTCCACACCTCGAAGGGCGTGAACCGCCGTCTTTCCCATGGTGTAGACCTTGGTGAGTCCCTCAGTCTCGATCACACGCTTCGCGCTCATCATTCTTCTCCTAGAACGATCCCCGGGGTCTACCCGGACCGGTGGAGGGTTGCTGTTGAGATTGGAAAGGATTGGACGAGGCGGTGGAAGTCCCGGACTGAGAGATCCCCACGATCACCTGCATGCCGGCCTCCAATCTCGGCCCCTCCACTTCTGTGGCCTGCCCGTCGGATAGTCCCGGTCGAATCCGGGTTGCATCCAGTTCCCCGGCTGAGTCCAGGAACCAGAGCATGGAGGGCATGGCGCCTCCTTCGGGCCTACCTCCCCCTTGACCCAGACCGGCTCCGGCGCCGGCTCCCGCGCCGGCTCCTGCTCCGGCCCCTGCCCCTGCTCCAACCCCAGCCCCTGCCTCTGCCTCTGCCTCTGCACCGCTTCCACCGGATCCCCCCTGTGGCCCGCCTTCCGCCTGCCTCCGGTTTTGCAGCGCAGCCATCATCTCCTCGGTGGGGCGGAAGCGGAGAGCCGCGTTGGTGACCATGAGAACTTCTGTGGCCGTCTCCACCAGGAAATCCACGGTGGCGGTCATACCGGGCAGCAGCGTTCCGGAGTCGTTGTCCACCTCCACCACCACGGTGTAGTTGACCACGTTCTCGGAGATGGTTGACTGGAGGCGCACCTGTCTCACGCTGCCGTGAAATGTCTCGTCCGGATACGCCTGGACCGTGAAGCGAGCGACCTGGCCCTCCTCGATCAACCCGATGTCACTCTCATCCACGGAGACCAGAATCTCCATCTGAGAGAGATCCTCGGCGATCAGGAAGAGCTGAGGGGCAGAGAGGCTGGCCGCCACGGTCTGCCCCACGTCCACGTTCCGTTCGATGACGACCCCGTCGATGGGTGCACGAATCTCCGTGTATCCCAGCTTTTGCTTGGCTCGATCCAGGTTGACCTGGGCGGACTTCAGGCTGGCTGTTGCCGTAGCGAAGGAGTACTCCGCCGAGCTGTATTCGACTTCGCTCACCACCTGGGTCTCAAACAACTGTGCGAAGCGCTCGAACTCTCTCTTCTGCTGACTGAAGTCCGCCTCGGATCTCTCCAGGTTGGCTTCCGCAGAGAGAACCTCCTGCTCCAGGAGCGCGGGGTCGATGCGGGCGATGAGCTGTCCGGCCCGCACTCGATCGTTGAAATCGGCGTAGATCTGCGAGACCTGTCCGGAGACCTGGGTGCCCACCTGCACCGTGGTGATGGCTTGCAGATTCCCGGTGCTGGATACGGTCGCCTCCAGGTCGCCCCGCTCCAGGGAGACGAATCGGTATGCGATCCCGTCCCCCCCATTGGGAGTGAATTGCCAGAAGGCCAGCCCTGCCAGGACGAGGGCGATCGGTGCTCCTATCAGCATCTTCATGTTTTCGACCTCCGGTCATGTTTCGGGAACGTCCTTCATTCCTTATGACCTGGATTGAAAGCATCGATTGTGCCAGAATCTAAGTCGGGTTATAGCACGCAGTTAGCAATCTTACGGCGGTGTATCCATGCGGATTTCGCACCAGGGAAGTGCGGATCCCGCACGAGGGGGGCTCCAGGACTGAATGAAACCCATGGCCCGGAGGATGGTACTTATCTTCACGGTATCGCTCGGTGTGCTCCGGGTTGTTGACGAGTTGTTAAACATTTTTATCTTTATATATATCGATGTTTCTATTTTTAAGGAGTTTCCCATGGAACGCCTTCGCAGCCTCGCCCTCAACCCCGACGGGTTCGCACTCGATCCCACGACAGGGGAGCGC
>JAUXEE010000033.1 GCA_030618065.1 Gemmatimonadota bacterium | reverse complement strand
GCACCAGGGAGGACCGAATGAAGGCGCCCCGTGGGGATATGCCTTCGGGCTCGACCTTTTCCTGAGAGGTTTCCTTTTCCTGAGTTGGGGGTGGTGCCTGCAAGGAGTCGGGGATTTGGCTCTCGGCCCGGTCCGGAAGGACGGCCGAGACGAAAAGAGCGCTGGCAGCAAGCAGGAGGGCTAGATGAGGTGGAGCCCTCATTGAACCCTCCGAGGAACGACGACAGGGAGGATCCCGGGGCGAATCTCGAGCTCCAGACTTTTCACCGGATCAGGCATTCTCTCCCCGTCCATTTCGAAGAAAAAGGGCTCGCCATCTGATCGTCGCAACGTGGCGCTGACGATTCTCCGTTGAAGGAGCTCCGGTACCCCCTGGTGGGTGCCCCGGATCACCTTGGGGATGTAGCGGGCGAGCTTGAACATGCCAAGGGTCTTCACGAAGAAGAGATCCAGAAGGCCATCGTAAGGGGAAGCCTCCGGACTCAGAAGGAAACCTCCGCCCACAGATGGTCCTACCGTCACGGCCATGAGAATGGTCCGGTCCTCGATTACTTCTTCCCCCTCCCCTCCTTCATCGCCACCGCCCTGTAGAGATACCCGAAAGGAAGTCGGGCGGAAGGTAAGAAGAGCCGACACCAGAGCGGCCAGGTATTGGGGGAGTCCCCTCAGCCTGTGGAAGTCGTCCCTTTTTCTGAGCACCTCGACATCGACCCCCACGCCCAGGAGGTTCACGAAAAAGGAACTTGCACCGTCGAACCGGACTCGTCCCACATCGAAGGCCCGGACGGTTCCATCCAGAAGACCGTCGAGAGCCACACCGATGTTCCTGGATCTGGCGATCATCCGGTGAAAATCGTTCCCTGTACCTACCGGGACCACCGCGATGGGGGGAGGGTCGGTGTCTCGGTCGAGGATCCCATTGGCCACCTCATGAAGGGTGCCATCTCCCCCGACCACCAGGATCAACTCCGCCCCGCCACGGGCTGCCTCCCGGGCAAGAGTCTCGGCATGGCCGGGTGCTTCGGTTCGCAGGAGAGTGAAGGGGATCTTCCTTCGGGCCAACTCACCTTCGACAGTCGGTTGAAGCCGGGCTCCACCGCCGCCACTCGCAGCGGGATTGAGGATGACGGTGACATTCTCGGGGCGATTCACCTGGGGCCGAACTCTCCTGGATTCCCGATGGGGTCAGAGGTCTTGGCGCGTGGACCCGGCGGGGTCGTTTCGCTCCGCCGGATCCCTCGTAGATGGCGGGGGCGTGTGGGAATCGAACCCACCTACCCGGGTTCTAGCCGGGCAAGCTGGTTTTGAAGACCAGTCGAGACACCAGTCCCGATCCACCCCCGAAAGAGTTGGAAGCTCTCCTATCCGCCGGTCCCGCTTTGAATTGGATCGAGACCGAGGCTCTCCAGTCGCTGGTTCAATGCCCCCAGCTCTTCCTGAAGGAGCCGGTCCATCTCATCCAGTTGGCCTCGAAGCAGTCCGTCCAGATACTCGAATACGGCATAGGATTGTTCTGTGGGCCGATTCTCCGACCCTTCCACCGCTCCGAGAAGAGCCGCCAGCTTGTTGTTCAGCTTGATTGGGAAGTTCAAGGGGTCCTGATTGCTCCTGTTCTTGACCTGGTAGATCTCGCCCTCCACGGCGCTGAGAGCATTCCGGAAGGCTTCCGCAGCCCCCTCCCAGCCCTTGTCGTCCGACGCCTCCAGACGGTCATCGAGCTGGGCTTTCACCTCCCTGATGAGGATGACGGTTTCATTGGCGTCACTCACTCTGTCCCTGATTCGAATTGCGAGGTCGAATCTGGCTTGGAGATCAGCTTCGGTCACCCCCTGGATTCTCGGGTCCAGTCCCAAGTGGAAGGAGCGGGTCGCCACTTCGGCACCGTCAACCGTCAGGCGGACGGAGTAGTCTCCTGGAACCAGGGCCGGCCCCGTATTCCCCGCCGCCCAGAAGATGCGGCCCTCGAAATCCGTGTATCCGTCCAGGCGCATGTTCCACCGGAACCTGTTGACTCCGTCCCTGGTTCTGGGGGACGGACGTTGGTTGAAGCGAGCAAAGGGCGAAGCCTCTTCCTCTTCGCCTTCTTCCACTTCCTCTTCCTCCTCCTTGGCCTGGGCAGTGAAGGTCTGCACCACAGCTCCGGAAGCATCGAAGAAGGTCACCTCGACCTCGTCTTTATCCTCGGCCAGGTAGTATGTGACGTCCACGGTCTGATCCACGCCTCGACGGACATCCATGGGTTGGAAGAGGTAGGCATCCGCCCTCATCACCTCCGGGGAGATCTGGCGAAGGGGATCGATCCCATAGAGGACCCAGAACGATCGGCCATGCGTGGCGATGACCAGGTCATCCTCCTTCACCACCAGATCCGCCACCTGAACCGTCGGCAGGTTCAGCGTCAGGGGCTGCCAGTGCCCTCCGTCGTCCCAGGAGATGTAGACCGTCCGCTCCGAGGCGGCGTAGAGGAGTCCCTCTCGTTCCGGGTCCTCCCGGACCGCTCGGATGAAATCATCTTCCGGAATCCCATCGACGATCTTCGTCCAGCTCTGCCCGAAATCTTCGGTCCTCCAGACGTAGGGCCTCCGGTCGTTCTCCACCAGATACCGAATCCCGGAGATGTAGGCTTTTCCCGGAGTGTTGGGAGAAGCCTCGATGGTATTGATGCGCACGAAGTCCGGTGCGTCCGGCGGAGTGACGTTTTCCCAATCCCCTCCCCCGTTTCGGGTCAGGTGCACATACCCGTCATCCGATCCGGCCCAGATCACTTCCGGGTCATGGTAGGAGGGAGCGATGGCGAAGACGGTCGCGTACGTTTCCACCCCAGTTTGGTCCTTCGTGATGGGCCCTCCGGACGGGCCGACGGTGCTGGGGTCGGCTCGGGTCAGGTCCGGGCTGATCGCCTCCCATGCCTCCCCTTCGTTCGTGGTCTTCCAGACTTTCTGCGTCCCGGTGTACAGCACGTCGGAGTCGTGGTTGGAGAATACGATGGGGAAGGTCCACTGGACCCGTTCCACCAGATCCTCCGACGACTGACCCATGGGGTTCTCGGGCCAGACGTTCACAGCTCGGGTCTGCCCGTTCGAGTGGTCGTACCGGGAGAGGCTCCCGCCGTAACATCCAGCGTAGTAGATGTCCGGGTTTTCGGGGTGCGGTGCGATGTATCCGCTTTCACAGCCACCCACCGAGAAGAAGGGCTGCCCCCGTGCCGAAAGGTGGTTCCAACCCCGGGGTGCCACACATGCCGTGGAGTTGTCCTGTTGAGCCCCACAGATGAGATAAGGCTGGTGGGATGTGGTGATCACCCTGTAGAACTGGGCCGTGGCGAAATCCTGTTCTGTCCAACTGCGGCCTCCATTCTCGGAGACGTTGGCCCCACCATCATTCCCATTGATCATCCGATCCGGATCATCCGAAGCGATCCAGAGGTCGTGATTGTCTCCATGGGGGACGCCGATGGTGCGGCCGAAGGTCTCACCCCCATCGTCGGATTGATAAAAGGCGGTGTTCAGTACGAAAACACCATCGACTTCCACCGGATCGGCGTAGATGCGGGAATAGTAAAAGGCCCGTTGCCGGAGCTTTCGCTCGTCGTTGGTCCGGGTCCAACTGTCACCGCCATCGTCGGAGACGAAGACTCCGCCCTCTTCATTCTCTACGATGGCGTACACCCGGTTCTGGTCCACAGGCGAAACGGCGACGCCGATTTTCCCGATGAGGCCATCTTGGGGGAGTCCTGGGTTCCGGGTAATCTCCTCCCAACTCTCCCCACCATCGGTGCTCCGGAAGAGGCCACTTCCGGGTCCCCCTGAAGAGGCTCCCCAGGACTTTCTCCAAGCCTCCCAGAGGGCTGCATAGACAATATCCGGATTCGACGGATGCACAGAAATGTCCACGGCTCCGGACCGGTCATCCCGGAAGAGGACCTTCTCCCAGCTTTCACCACCGTCGGTGGTCTTGTAGACCCCACGCTCCGGATTCGGCATGGAGTGGACCCCGAAAGCCCCTACCCACGCTGTGTTGCAATCGGTGGGGTGGATTCGAATCCGGGAGATGTTCTGTGTTTCTTTCAAACCCAGATGCTCCCAGCGGGTCCCTCCGTCCGTGCTCCGATACACCCCGTCGCCCTGTTGGATATTGCCCCGAATCTGGGTTTCTCCGGTTCCGATATAGACCACATCAGGGTCTGCCTCGCAAACGGCGACGGCTCCCACGGAAGAGCTGGTGATCTTCCCGTCTGTCACGACGCGCCAACTGTTTCCCCCATCGGTGCTCTTCCAAAGGCCGCCACCGGTGGCGCCGAAATAGTACTCCAGAGGCCTGGCGTCGCTTCCGGCCACGGCGATGGATCTTCCACCCCGGTCAGGACCCACGTTCTGCCACCGAAGGCCCTTCAAGAAGTCCTCCGGCACCTCTTCCTGAGAGCTGAGATGACCGGCGGAAAGAAGCAGTAGAGTGGCGCCGACCAGTGGAGCCATCCACGGCCAGGACAACCGAGGCATGAATCGGTACGACATCTCCATTCCCCTCGTTCAGGACAGGTTCTTCAAATCAGGAGATCTTTGCGACTGCCTCGATCTCAACATCCACATTTTTCGGAAGGGTCTTTACCGCTACGGCCGCTCTGGCGGGACGGTGGTCCCCAAAGTGTTCGGCATAGACCTCATTCATGCTGACGAAATCACCCATGTCGGAGAGGAAGACCGTGGTCTTCACGACCCGGGCGAGTGAGGCTCCTGCCGCCTCCAGGACGGCTGCCAGGTTCTTCAAGACCTGATCGGTCTGAACCCCGATATCCCCCCCTACCAACTCCCCGGTTGCGGGATCGATGGGGATCTGGCCCGAACAGAAAACCCAGCCATCCACCGACATGGCTTGTGAATAGGGCCCGATGGCTCCCGGGGCCCGATCCGTCTTTACTGGATTCAAATCGCTCATGGTTGTTCCTTTTCGGCGAAAGCTTCTTGTTGTCTGAAAATCTCCTCGGGGGAAACCGTTGCGACACCGGCCTTCCCCACCTCAACGGCCGCAGCATGATTGGCCAGGACCGCTGCCTCGAGGGAGGTAGCGCCCACGGCCAGAGCCACGGCCATGACGGCGGTGACCGTGTCTCCCGCCCCGGAAACGTCGTAGACCTCACGGGCGACCGTGGGAACCCTCATGTATTCGTTGCCCCTGCACTGGACCGCCATTCCCGACTCGCCCAGGGTGAGAAGGAGCGTCTGACACCCCAGGCGTTCCCTCACCTCGTTCATCCACTCCGGATCATCCGGCCGTAGCCGTTCCCCCAGAGCGTCTTCCAGCTCCCGGGAGTTGGGTTTGAAGACGGTGGCCTCGGTGAAGTCGAAGAAACGGAGGCGCTTCGGGTCCACGACGGTAGGGATGGACCCTTCCTCCCCGGCCGAGAGAGTGGCACGGATGAGGGAGGTTACCAGGACGCCCTTGTTGTAGTCCTCCACCGCGATGGCATCCGCGGAGGGCCTCAGACGCCGAACCGCTTCGGCAAGGCGCCCAGCCTGGACTTCAGAGATGTCCGAGGAGTCCTCACGATCGACTCGAGTGACGTGCTGGTGCCTCGCCATGATGCGGGTTTTTACGGTTGTCGGGCGATCATCAAGCTCCACCAGCCCGGTCACGCCGACTCCGAGCTCCTGCAGCCGGTCCCGCAAAAGCCGCCCTTCAGCGTCCCGCCCCACCCCACCCACGACTTCACACTGTGAACCGAGGGCGACGACATTGGCCGCCACGTTTCCCGCTCCACCGAGGGCCCAGCTTTCTGCCTCGACCCGCACCACGGGTACCGGAGCCTCTGGGGAGATCCGGTCCACGGACCCGGTCAGATAGCGATCCAACATCAGGTCCCCGACCACCAGGACTCGAACGTCCGGCGCCCTGGCAAGGAGCGCTCTGGCGCGGGAGAGAGAAATGCGGTTCACAGAACCATCGACGGATGAGAAGAGACGAAAGCTACAGCTCCGGACCGTTTCGGATCCCTGAGCCCGAAGGCGAAAAGCTAGAGACAGGGCCCCCGGGTGTAAAGCGACTTGGATCTCGGTCTCTCAGTCCCAGTGAATTCTCAGGACCACCTTTCCCCTTGGAAACCGAATGTGGAGGGCGTCGGCTCGTCCGTCCTCTCTCCGGGCAATCCTGATCTCCTGGGGGGCGGGGATGGAATGGCTCAGATGGCCCTCTACCGTGCCCGAGCGCCCGAGCATGATATGGATCCGGTCCTTCTTTGGATCATAGTCTACCCCCCAGAGGGGGAAGTCCCGTCCGCACTCCTGTCGGCCCAGCTCGGGGTCGTCCAGCTCCAGGGTGGTGCGGCGGCCGGCATTGACCTTGGTGAACTCGTCCAACTCCCGGACCCAAGACTTCATCTCCCTCTCGGCTTCCTCTTCTGCGAGAAGTTCCTCGGATCGTTCAAGGGGCGGGACCACGAGGACCGGAAGTTGGGTGGAGCGGATCAAACGGGTAGAGACGCTTCCCATGAGAAGCCGGCCGATGAAGGAGTGACCGTGGCTACCCGCCACCATCAGCTCTATCTCCCTCCCTTTCGCAAAGGCCAGGAGTTCTTGGGATGGTTCCCCTTCCAGAAGGTGGAGGTGGGCCTCGCAGCCAGTCGGAGTCGGAAGGCTGTCCGCGAATTCAGCGAGCCGGTCCGAGATCTCGTCCTCGTAGTCTCCGCGCCACTCTCCCGAAAGGGTGGGGAGGAACTCCATTCCAGAGAGGACATGGACCAGATGGATATCCCACGGTGGATCCAGAAGGCCAACGGCCGCCTGGGCGGCTCTCTGGCTGAACAAGCTGAAATCCACCCCCAAAACCGCGGACCGGGGGAGTTCCTGGAAGGACTCTGGAACGGCCAATACCGGGATGTGGGATACCCGAAGGAGCTGGAGAGCGGTTTCGGTGCCGAACACCCGGTCCATGGGGCCGTGCCGCCCCAGTCCCGTGAGGATCGTCTCGGCTCCCAGCTTCTCGGCGTGTTTCACGATTCGGGGGCCCGGTAGCCCGGCCTGGACGGAGACGGGCCAACGGGTCCGGCTTCCCATGACCGCTTCCACTTGCCCGGAGATCTCTTGCCTCAAGGCATCCTGCCTGGACTCGTAGAGCTCGATCTCCGGTAGGGCCACCATAAAACCCGCATCGAAGACGGGCATCGGCTCCACAACCCCCAGGAGATGGACCCGGCACTCCTTTTGTTCAGCCAAGGCCTTGGCGAAGCGCAGCGCTCCCAGGGAAGCGGGGGATCCATCCGTGGCCACCAGGATTGTCCTGCTCATGGTGCGTCTCCTGTCATGGTGCGACGGCGGGCCAGCCTCCCACCCCTCCTCCACAATATGCCTGGACCAGGGCCGATGAGGCCAGGCTTCCAGGACCGAGCTTGACCGGTGGCTCCTTCTACCCTGAAGTTCGGAGTTGAAAGCCATTGGATCGTTAACGTATATAGGTGCAGGTGCATCCTATGAGAAGCATCCCTGGGTTCTCGACATGGGTGGGGGCTGGAGTTCCTGGGAACCCTGGAAAGCCGACGGCGATTTGGTCAGTGGGACCAATTGAGAGTTGATTTGGGTATGGAGGTGGAGTGGTGGAGGGTTTTAGACTCAAGAGTCTATCAAGAGAAACGAGTTGTTGGATTCCTACCTGACAAGAGGTGTTTCCATGCAGGCGGCGTTCGAAAAGCGGGTTAGCGTTCTTCCCAGCCTCAGGATCTGGCTCTTCGGAGCCCTGGGGGCTCTCAGCTTCCTGGTGGCGGCGATTTCCCCCCTCGAAGCTCAGTATTTCGGCCGCAACAAGGTCCAATACGATGGCTTCGATTTCAAGGTACTGCACACCCCTCACTTCGATATCCATTACTATCCCGAGGCGGGGGTGGCCATCGAAGACGTCGCGAGAATGGCAGAGCGGTGGTACGAACGGTATGCCCGGTTCTTCCAGCATGAGTTCGAGGGTTCCAAGCCTCTCGTCATGTATGCGGACCACCCGGACTTCCAGCAGACCAACACTCTGCAATCGTTCCTGGGGGAGTCCACCGGAGGTGTCACGGAATCGCTGAAGAACCGGGTGATCATGCCCATGACGGGCTCCTACCAGGACACGGATCATGTCTTGGGCCATGAGCTGGTTCACGCCTTCCAATACAACATCGCCCAGTCCCGCCAGGGATCCGGGATTGTGGGGCTATCCCGACTGCCTCTCTGGCTCATCGAGGGAATGGCCGAGTACCTCTCTGTGGGTCGGGAGGATCCACTCACCACCATGTGGATTCGGGATGCGGTCCGTAGGGATGACATCCCCACCATCGAACAGATGTCCCGGGACTTTCACTACTTCCCCTATCGGTTCGGGCAGGCCCTCTGGGCGTACATCGCCGGAGTCTACGGGGACGATGTCGTCGCCAACCTCTTCCGAAGCTCTCTTCGAAGAGGCTGGGAACCCTCCCTCACGGCGGTCCTGGGTTTGGATTCCGAAGCTCTCTCGGAGGCTTGGGCCGAAGCCATCAAATCCGACTACCTTCCCCTGATGGAGGGGCGGGAGGCGCCTTCAGAGGTCGGGACGGTTATCCTCTCCCCCAGTACGGGTTCGGGGTCCCAGAACCTGGCGCCGGCCCTCAGTCCCGACGGTCAACGGTTGGTGTTCATGTCGGAAAAGGATCTCTTTTCGTTCGACCTTTTCCTTGCCGACGCCAGGTCCGGGGACGTCGAACGGAAAATCTCCCACTCTGCCACGAGTCCCCATTTCGACGCCATGCGGTTCGTGGACTCCTCTGGATCCTGGTCCTGGGACGGCACCCGTCTCGCCTATGTGGTGTTCGCCGACGGAGACAACCAGTTGGTGCTGGTGAACTCCGCGAACGGGAAGATCCAGGAGCAGATCGAGATCGAGGGCATGGGAGCCATCCAGGGACCCTCATGGTCCCCCGATGGCCGGACTATCGTGTTTTCGGGTGCCAAGGGGGGCCTGAGCGACCTCTATATCTATGATTTGGAGACAGAGGAAACCACGCAGCTCACCGCTGACCGAAACGCCTACTTTCAACCGGTCTTCTCCCCGGACGGGCGGACCGTGGCCTTCGCCACCGACCGGTCGCCGGCAACAAGCTTTGATAATCTGTCCTATGCCAAGTTCCAACTGGCTCTCCTGGATCTGGATACGGGCCAGATCGAGGCCCTGTCGGTTTTCGGGCCTTCGGTGAAGCACATCAACCCCCAGTTCTCGCCAGATGGAAGGCAGCTGTATTTCATCTCCGATGTGGACGGCTTCAGCAATATCTATCGCTTGGAGCTCACCAGCGGAGCTGTGGACCGGATCACCAACGTGGCGACGGCGGTGAGCGGGATCGCCTGGTCCGCGCCGGCCATGACGGTAGCTCAGGACAGTGGTGAAATTGCCTTCTCGGTTTTCGATGAGTTCGAATTCCACATCTACACCCTGACCCCGGAAGAGGTGGAGGAGAGGGCCGAGAGTTTCGCCCTGGCCGAGCCTGGCCCCGGCCGCAATCTGCCTCCCATGAATCCCAAGGTTCCCAGCCGAGTCACCCAATACCTGGCGGATCCCGAGACCGGGCTCGAAACCCCTGGGACATACCGGGTCGCGGACGCCAAGGCGTTCGACTCCCAGCTCGAGTTGGATTTCATTGGACAGCCCTCGCTGGGCGTGGGTGCTGATCAGTTCGGCACGTACATCGGCGGCAGCGCTTCGGCATTCTTCTCTGATATGTTGGGCGACCGGCAGCTGGGCCTTGCACTGTCGGCATCGGGCACGGTGAAGGACATCGGGGCTCAGGTATTCTACCTGAACTCGGAAAAACGGTTGAACTGGGGGTATGCCATTTCCCGGATTCCCTATCAATACCAGTTCTATGGGTGGAGCCAGACCCAAGACCCGAATACCGGGACCACCTTTGATGTCCTGGCTCTGACACGCTACCGGATTTACTCCGATAATGCCCTTGGGCTGTTCGCGTACCCCCTCTCCATGACTCGGCGTATCGAGGCCAACATCGGCGTCAGTCGCTTCTCCTATGACATCGAGCAGGACCGGATCTTTTACGACGGTGGCATTCAAGTCGGCACGGACCGGATTCAACTGGACGATCAGGAGCCCGATCCCCTCAACCTGTTCGAAGCTTCCCTGGCCTATGTCGGCGACAACTCCTTTATGGCTTTCACCTCTCCTGTCCGGGGTGGCCGTTTCCGGTTTGAGGTCAAAACCACCCATGGTTCGGAGAGCTTTCAAACGGTCACTGCCGATTTCCGTCGTTATTACAGCCCGAACATGAACCTTACCGTGGCGGTCAGGGGACTCCATGTCGGTAGGTACAACTACGATGAGGATTTCAACCAGGGACGGGGGGGGTCCCTTCTGTCCCAATCCTTCAACCCCTTCTTCCTGGGGTATGAAACCCTCATCAGGGGCTACGCGTACGAGAGCTTTTCCGGGCGGGAATGTGGGGAGACCTCCGACGGAAGTTGCCCGGTCTTCGACCGGATGTTCGGCCAGCGCATCGGAGTCGCGAACTTCGAGCTTCGGATTCCCTTCATTGGAACCGAGCAGTTCGGGCTCATCGACCTCCCCTACATCCCCATGGAGTTGGTGGCCTTCACCGACGTGGGTGTGGCCTGGGACGATGAGAACCCGGTGGATTCCTGGAGTTTCGACAGGTCGACCACGGATAGGGTGCCCCTCTTCTCATCGGGCGTGGGTGCCCGTTTCAACCTCATGGGCATCATGATTCTGGAAGCCTACTATGCTTACCCCTTCCAACGGCCGGGTAAGGGCTGGCATTGGGGATTCAATCTGGCCCCAGGCTGGTAGGCCCCGTGGTGACGGCAGATCTCGAACGGCGGGATCCTGTCGTAGATCCTAGAAAATCTCGATCCTGACGTAGCGCTTGGGGTTCTCCCGAATGTCCTCGGTGAGGAGCCGTATACTCTCCAGAGCTTCGGTGAGAGTCTCATAAAGGGCCGGGTTTGTGGATAGTTGGCCCAAAGTCCCCTCCCCTGCCTCCATACGCTGGAGGATGGTTTGCAGGGCCTCGGAGGCCTGAAGCACTACTTCACTGGTTCGGTTCACCGTCAGAAGGACCGAGTCGGCCCGCGCCACCGCCCTGGCCAGATCCTTCCCCGATCCGGCCGCATCTTCGAGACCCAGGGCTGACCGGTTGAGGGAAGCCGTCAGCTGGGCGATCTCGGCCCCCTGGTCCTGGGTGAGCTGGGAAAGCTGGGCCAGAAGGGCCTGGAGTTCGCGGGCGCTCCCCTGGATCGCGTCCAGAGTGGGCTCGGCCAGGAGGGTCTTGATCTGCCCTAGAACCGCTTGGGCGTCCTGACCCAACTCAGGCGGGAAGTCCAGGAGGCCCTGCACGTTTTCGCCGGGAATCTGCCCGCCACCGGGAATCGGCTCCGGGCTCCTTCCCTCGACGATCTCCACCGTGCGTCCCCCGAGGATTCCCCCTGAGACGAGTCTGCTCCGGGAATCGGCGGGGATATCCCACTCCCCCTCGATCTCCAGCGTGATTCGAACCCCCTCGGGAGCCATGGAGAAGGACATGACCCGGCCAATGTTCACCCCACGCATTTGCACCGGATCGCCGCGCCTGATTCCTCCGGCTTCCTCCACCACCGTGGAAATCCTGTATCGCCCCCTGAAGGTGCTGGGGTCCGTGAGGAGAAAGAGGGCAAACAAAGCGGATGTGAGGCCCAGGAGCACGAAAATTCCCACTCGGAACTCCAGGCGGCGCTTGTTTCCGGGGACGGCGTTTCTAAGCTCCTCGTCGGTGGGTTCACGGAACTCCCGACGGGGCGTGTTATCGGTCTGGCTCATACCACG
>JAUXEE010000285.1 GCA_030618065.1 Gemmatimonadota bacterium | reverse complement strand
GATTCCGGGGAGTTGAGGCTGAGGCCTAGGGTTGGATTGACATACATCCTTGATTTTTCAACGGTCATCGTTGAGAAATCCAGCGGCCTTCCATGAGCTTGGGGGCCTCGACCCCGAAGAGGTGGGCATGGATTCCATCGACCACCTCTGGTATAGAGGGGGCTTTCCCCGCTCCTGCTTGGCCGCGTCGGACGAGGCCTCACGGAGTTGGAGACGGGACTTTGTCCGGACCTTCCTGGAGCGGGATCTTCCTGCCCTCGGCGTGACGATTCCCTCCGCCACGCTGAGGCAGTTCTGGACGATGCTGGCCCACTATCACGGTCAGACGTGGAACGGCTCTGAGTTGGCCCGTGCTTTCGGGGTGTCGCAGCCCGCCGTCCAGCGGTACCGGGACCTCCTCGCCGGCGCCTACGTGCTGAGAATCCTCCGCCCGTGGTCGGAGAATGTGGGCAAGCGTATCGTGAAATCCCCCAAGGTCTTCATACGCGACTCCGGAATCCTGCACACGCTTCTGGGTTTGGCAGACCGAGAGGCCCTCTTCGGTCATCCGAAGGTGAGCGCGAGCTTCGAGGGGTTGGTCGTGGAATTGCTGACTCGGCGGCTGAGGGCAGAGCCGGAGGAATGCTTCTTCTGGGCCACTCACGCAGGTGCGGAGTTGGATCTCCTCGTGATATCAGGAGACCTTCGCCTCGGATTCGAAGTCAAGCGGACGACCTCCCCCAAGGTTACCAAGTCCATGACGAGGTGCAGCCCCTTCCCGGTCGATAGGTCGCCCCCCTGGCGCGGAACCGACGGGGGATCCGTAGCTTCCCTTCAGTCCCGATTATCCCTGATCAGGATGAAAATGAGGACCAGGAGAACCAGCGGAGCCAATGTCAGCCCAAACTCACCGACCCTAAGGTGAGTGACCACCGCGCCCATCATGACAGTGGCAAGGATTACAGCGGCGACTTTGAGTTTTCGGCCGAAAAGGAAGAGGATACCACCCAAAACTTCGACCGCCCCCACTGCATAAAAAAACCACCAGGCCGGAAACTGAAACCGTTCAAAGCTCCCGACCCAAATCGGAGTGTCCAGGAGTTTGGTAGCCCCTGCGACCAGAATCACCAATCCAAGGAAGAGGCGCAAAGTCCGGAGCCCGTTCCCTTCTTCCTTCGACTTTTTCCTGTCCGTTCCCATGGAAACAAGGTAACGTGGGACTATGTCCCGTGTCGCGCGCAACGCGGCTCGCCCCCCTTTCCGATCAGGCTCCTAAGAACTCTTCTTATCCACGACGCCCTCCACTTCGCCCAAAGGACATCCCCTTGAGAGAGACAGCTTCACAGCCATCAGAGGACTCAATTCCCGCGTCCTGGATTCTGGGTGGCATCGTCTGGGTTGGTTGGTCGATGTTCGCTATCTGGGGTTATGCGCGGTTCCCCCTGACATCTTGGCTCTCTTTCTCAATCGCCTATTCTCCGATTCCACTTTTGGCCATCGGGGTCTTCTCGTGGCAAGGACGGGCTCGGTGGTTTCCCAGTGTCTCCAGGGGTCTCCAACGACACACTGGGTTGTTGGATTCAATCCCGGAGCGTCATCTGGGACTTTGGATTGCTCTCGCGGCGGCATTGGGCCTTTTCGCAGAGCTGATGCTGATCAGAGTCCACTCCTCCTACTTTCAGCTGTTTGCCTATTTCAAGAACATCAGCCTGCTCTCCTGTTTCCTGGGTCTCGGTATCGGTTTCATGCTCGGACCAAGAAAGCGGGTGGCGACACCGTGGGTCATCCCGGCCTTGGCCCTCCAGATCGGAGGCATGTACGTTCTGCGGTACCAACCACCAGCCACGTGGCTCCAGAACCCGGTCCTGGAGCAACTGGCGTTGGGTATGGGGCAGGCTGGAGGGACCCAGCAGATTGTCGCTGTCTACGGGTTCTTGGTGGCTGTGTTCGCCTTCAACGCTCTTTGTTTCGTCCCCCTGGGCCACCTCGTATCCCGACTCATGGGGAGGATGGAGAAACTCAGGTCTTATAGTTGGAATCTTCTGGGCTCCCTCATCGGGATCTTCCTTTTTTATCTTCTCTCCTTCTTCTGGACTCCACCATCGGTTTGGTTTGGCGTGGCCCTGCTCATGCTTCTACCCTTCCTTTGGAAACCTTGGCCCCTCGCGATCCCCTCGCTGGTAGCCGGGGGAGCCCTCCTTCTCCTCCTCAACCTCTCTTCCCGGTCAGGGGAGACCGACATCTTTTCGCCGTACCAGATCCTCACCCTCGAGGAGAAACTCGGCGAGCCACCCGAGTTGAGAGTGAACAACGTCTATTTCCAGAGAATGCTGGATTTCCGGACGGATCGACCCTTGCCGGGGGACACCACTTTCAATTGGGTAGACCATTACGATCTTCCCTACCGATTCGGCCCTACGGGGGCCCACGTCCTGGTGGTAGGGAGCGGAACAGGGAATGACGTCGCCGCAGCGGTTCGAAACGGTGCCGGTTCCATCCGAGCCGTTGAGATCGATCCAGCCATCTTGAGGTTGGGGCGGGATCTCCACCCCGCCGCACCCTACGCGGCCCCGACCGTGACCGCCACCGTCGCCGATGCCCGGGCGTTCATTGGTCGGACCGAGGATCAGTACGACCTCATCATTTACGGCCTTCTGGACTCCCACACCCTTCTGTCGGGTCTCTCCGGGGTGCGACTGGATAGTTATGTGTACACCGTCGAAGCCTTTAGACAGGCTCGTCTTCGCCTGAGGGAGGAGGGACTGATCGTCGTGACCTTCAGTCTGATCGGCCCCCGCATGGGTCGAAAGCTCTTCTTGATGTTGGAGGAGGCCTTCGACGGGGAGAGCCCCGTGGTCATTCGGACGGAGTATGACGCTGGCTTCACCTTCTTGGTTGGCGAGGAGATGGCTCGGCGCACCATTGAAGTTCCACCCGGGCTCACCGATGTCACGTCAGATTTCGCATCACCCAACCTCGAGGCGGATGTGTCCACGGATGACTGGCCCTTTTTCTACATGCCGGTTCGGACCTATCCCCGCTCCTACATTACCATGATTCTCCTCCTCCTCGGGATCTCGGTCCTTTTCGTGAGAAAGGGGTTTCCTCGTACCGACAATGAAAGGTCGGTCTCTTCCGAAGTGGTTTGGTCGGGTCCGTGTTTCTTCCTGGGCGCCGGGTTCATGTTGGTGGAAACCAAAGGCATCACCGAACTGGCTCTGGTCTACGGGAGCACCTGGGTGGTCGTCGGGGCCGTAATCGCGGCCATTCTTGTCATGGCGTTCCTTGCGAACGTCGTCGTCATTCGGTGGGGGGCGCCCAGGCCAGCCGCTACCTACGGCCTGCTTCTGGCCTCGCTGGCGTTGGGGCTCCTCGTGAGTCGGGACCTGGTGGCGGCGCTCAGTCCCGGTCTCAGCCAGGTGGTCCTGACGGCCATCCTGACCCTTCCACTCCTCTTCTCCGGCTTCGCATTCTCCACCGAGTTGAAGCGGTCTCCGTCGGTGGCTGTGGCGCTGTCTTCCAACCTTCTGGGCGCCATGCTCGGAGGATTCCTCGAGTACAACTCCATGTACTTCGGATTCCGGTCTCTCTACTTCCTGGCAGGCGCCATGTACCTCTTGGCGTTCTGGGGGTCGGCCCGGGTGACGGGGGGCACCTCCAGGACGCCTTCAATCCTTGTCGCCTCGGG
>JAUXEE010000088.1 GCA_030618065.1 Gemmatimonadota bacterium | reverse complement strand
CGTTACCCGTTCCTGGACGTCGAAGCCCAGGACATTGATCCCGCTTCTGGCAGCCTCCACGGCAAGGGGGAGTCCTACATAGCCCAATCCGATGACCCCGAAGGTCAAATCGTCCTTGCGGAACCGCTCAACAAGCTCTTGAGACATCTGGAATGCTCACACTCACAGTGAAGGGTCGAATGGAGGAGAATAGGACTGAATTGAAAGTTAAGGCCCGAGGAAGCCGAGTCCAACCAGGAAGGCCACGAAAATAGCCGCCGACCCTTGGGTCAGCGGCTATTGGAAAAGCCGGGAAGCTGGACAACGACCTATCCGACAGCCTCCACACTCTTAGCCGGTGCTTTCTTGATCCGTCCCGATTTGATGCAGTTCGTGCAAACCCTCACCCGGCGGTTGCTCCCATCGTCGAGCTGGATCTTCACGGGTTGCAGGTTCGGCAGCCACCGGCGCCGAGTCTTATTGTGGGCGTGACTCACGTTGTTCCCCGTTGCGGGGCCCTTGCCACACACATAGCACACTCTGGCCATCAGTCTATTTCCTCAGTTCCTTCAGTTGGGCTAGTTCGTCCCGCCGGTTTCAGCGGCCCCACCCTGGACCTCGATCTGGGTAACCTCTAGGAAGGGCGATCCAATTGCGAACTCCGCTACGGTCTTATCTCCGTCATTCGGAAATGCCCCCTGGGCATCCCAGGCCGAGTGGGTGGAGTCACCCATCATCCAGACCGTTCCCGTGAGGGTGAGCCTCTGCTCGACGAGGACTTCAGTCCCGGATTCGACCAGATCTGGCCCCATCTTCACCAGGAAGGGGCTAGCGTCGGTCCCAATCCAGAAGGCTTGGGGGCCCAAGCGGCTGGCCACTCGAGCCCGGCTCACCTCCACAACCCGCCCTTCATATTGACCGGGATCGGAAAGGAAATCCGTAACGTCCAGGATAGCCGAGACCCGGCCGCTTCTGGAGTCTTCTTCCTCGACAATGACTACCTCAGTGGGTTCGGCGGTGATATTAAGCCAGTAGAGGAAGCCGATCACCACCAGGAAGGCGAGAATCATCAGGGGGAGGGCGAGTTTGTCAGCAAACCCCTTGCGGGATCCGAAATTGGCCATGGTCCGTGTCCCTTTCCTTTTACTCAGAGCCCTTTTCAACCAGTTCGATGAGGGCCATATCTGCCGCGTCGCCCCGGCGAGGCCCGAGCTTCAGGATCCGAGTGTACCCACCGGGCCGCTCGGCAAACCGGGGACCAAGGTCGTCAAAGAGCTTCCCCAGCACCTCTCGGTCCGAGATCTTCCTGGCCGCCAGACGACGGGCATGAAGATCGCCCCGTTTTGCCAGCGTGATGAGTCGCTCTGCAAAGGGGCGGAGCTCTTTGGCCTTGGCCGTGGTCGTCTCAATCCGCTCATGCTGGAAGAGCGACGTGGCCATGTTCCGAAGAACCGCCTTTCTGTGGGCGGTGGTCCGGTTCAGTTTTCGGCCCTTTATCCGATGTCGCATCGGTCGCGTCCTAACCTAGGGCTTGGGGTTCCTTCTGCCTAGTATCCAAAGGCCCGGATTTGCCGGCTTTCAGGAGCCGGACTTCCGTTCTATCCGGGATCGGGGTACCCGCAGATCTATTCGTCGCCAGTCTCGATGGCCTCGACTCCTTCTTCCTCCACGAAGAAGAGCTGACCGTCATCTCCTTCTTCCAACTGCATTCCGAATCGAAGGCCGTGTTCGTCCAGGAAATCCGAGATCTCTTTGAGAGACTTCTTCCCGAAGTTCTCGATGGCCAGCATTTCCTCTTCGGTCTTCTGAACCAGGTCACCCAAGGTCTGGATGTCCTCTTTCTGTAATGAGTTCCTGGAGCGAACAGAAAGCTCGGCAAGATCCTCGATGGGCCGATTGAAGAGATCCTGAAGTCGCTCCGGAACCGGCACGGCGCCAGGAGGCGCGATTTGAGGGATTCCACCCTCACCGAAATAGAGCATGTACTCCAGGTGCTTCCGGACCAGATCAGCCGCATAGCGGATCGCTGACTCAGGATCCAACGATCCATCCGTCTCGACGAAGAGAGTGAGCCGGTCGAAGTCCGTCCGTTGGCCGACCCGGGTCTCCTCAACGGTGAAGTTGGCTCGCCGGACCGGGCTATAGATGGAATCGATTCGGACCAGGTCCACAGGAGAGCCCCGAGGCAGCTCATGCTGGTCGGCCAGGACAAACCCCCGGCCCTTGTTCACCAGCAATTCGATCCGGAGGTCCAGATTCTCTTCCAGCGTGAGAATGTGGTGCTCGGGATCCAAAACCTCCACCGAGGCCGGGACCTTGATCATGGAAGCCGTAACAGCTCCGGCCTTCTTCACCTGAATCTCCAGGGTCACCTCTTCCACGTCATCATCCACCCTGAACACCAAGGACTTCAGGTTCTGAATGACCTGATGGACGTCCTCCACCACCCCTTCGATAGTCTGATGCTCATGCACCACGCCACCGATCCGGAATCCCCAGACCGCAGCTCCCCTGAGTCCTGAAAGAAGGACCCGCCGAACCGGATTTCCCAAGGTGTATCCGAATCCCCGCTCCAGGGGCTCGATGATGAACTGGCCCGACCTTCCGTCTTCGGAAAGCCCTGCGATTTCTATCCGCTCGGGAAGCACCAGTCCAGTCAGATCTAACTCCACCGTATCCTCCGTGCCTTTCGGGGCGACAGCATTCGACGATTACTTTGGGATGAGCGTCCGGGCCCGAAGGTACCGAGCCCGTAGCCAGCCCCTTACTTGGAATACAACTCCACGATGAGCTGCTCCTGGGCCGCAAGCGGAATGTCCTGCCTCGTGGGCTTCCGGACCATCCGACCTACCCGGTTCTTCTGATCCAGGGCGAGCCACTCCAGAAGCTCCGGACGGGTCCGGGATTCCAAACTCTCTTCGATGCGGCCCAACTTTCGCGACTTCGCCTTCACGGCCATTTCATCCCCCACCACCACCTGGTAGCTGGGGACATCCACGATGCGGCCGTTGACTTCCACATGGCGGTGTCGAATCAGCTGTCGAGCAGCGGCCCGGCTGGGGGCGAGGCCCATGCGGAAGACGATGTTGTCCAAGCGGGATTCAAGAGAGATGATGAGGTTCTCCCCCGTGACTCCTGTCCGCTCCGCCGCCCTCTCGAAAAGGTTCCGGAACTGCTTCTCACCCAGACCGTAGATCCTCTTGACCTTTTGCTTCTCTCTGAGCTGGACGGCATAGTCCGACTGCCTCCGGCGCCGGGCATGAGCCGGGCCATGTTGCCCCGGTGGATACGCCCGCCGTTCTATGGGGCACTTCTCTGTGTAGCACTTTGTGCCTTTCAAGAAGAGCTTCTGCCCCTCCCGCCTGCAGAGCTTACAAACAGGTCCGTTGTAACGTGCCATCCCGTTGTTCGTTCCTCTCTAAACCTTGGCGATTCCGGCTCGGTCGGCTTCTTGGCCGGGCCTCAAACCCGGCGCTTCTTGGGTGGACGGCACCCGTTGTGGGGCAGCGGCGTCACATCCTGAATGGACTTGATCTGGATGCCTGCCGCGGCCAGGGCTTGAATGGCCGACTCACGCCCAGAGCCCGGTCCTTGCACCCGCACACTGACCCGCTTCACGCCCATGGCGAAAGCTTCCCGCCCACACTGTTCGGCGGCAACCGTGGCAGCAAAGGGCGTGGACTTCTTGGATCCCTTGAAGCCCGCCTTCCCCGCGCTGGCCCAGGTGACCACATTCCCCGACGTATCCGCGATGGTGATGAGAGTGTTGTTGAAGGTCGCCTTGATATGAGCGATCCCCTCCGCTTCCACCACTTTTTTCGTGCGCTTCGTTCGAGACTGCTTCGGTTTTGCCACGCGTTGCCTTCCTTCGTCTGCTTCTCTGACTCCCTAGAAAACCGAAAACGAGGACTGAGGAAGCAGCCTTCCAGCTACAACCCCGCCCCCGAGGTCTCCTTACTTCTTCGGAGCTCTTTTCTTCCCTGCGACGGGCCGCCGGGACCCCTTGTGAGTCCGGGCATTGGTGTGAGTCCGCTGGCCACGAACCGGCAGGCCCCTACGATGCCGCAATCCCCGGTAGCACCCGATATCCATGAGGCGCTTGATGTTCATGGAGACTTCGGTCCGAAGGGTACCTTCCACCTTGTATTCCCCCTCGATCTGCTTTCTGAAGAGGTTGATCTCCTCATCAGTGAGATCCTGGGTCCGGCGATTCGGATCCACCCCACAGGCGTCCAGGATTTTTCCAGCTCGGGTCCGCCCGATCCCAAAGATGTAGGTCAGGGCCACCTCGATCCGTTTGCCTCTGGGCAAATCAACACCTGAAATACGTGCCATCAGTTCGTCTCAGCGGTTCTCAGTACCGAATAGCGACTCCACACCGAAAACATTCCAGGTCAACCCTGGCGTTGCTTGTGGCGAGGATTCCGTTTACAGATGACCCGGACCACTCCACGGCGACGAATCACCTTGCAGTGTTCACAGATCGGTTTCACACTCGCGCGTACCTTCATGGGAATCTCCCCGGTTCGTTAATTATAGAGCTTAGAAGTATAACCGAATCGTGACGGCCTCTCAAGGCACTCAAAGGTGGCGATTCAAAGGGGTTTTCCTGCACTCGCGCGCGCCCCTTCGCCTTCGTTCTGACCTTCAAACCACCCGAGGGTTCACCAAGGGGCCAGGAAGCACCCGATAGCCATCCGGCACCGACCCGGTGAGGACCTGGGGTCCATCCTCGGTCACCGCGATGGTGTGCTCGAAATGGGCCGATGGGGCCTTGTCCGCCGTGATCACGGTCCAACGGTCGTCCAGAGTCCGAATCTGGTCGGTCCCTGCGCCCAACATGGGCTCGATGGCCAGGACCATCCCCTCCATCAGGGGGGGGCCGTGCCCCCCCTTCCCGACGTTCGGCACCTGGGGTTCTTCGTGAACTTCTCTTCCCAACCCATGGCCCACCAGGTCACGGATGATGCCGAACCCCGTCCCATCCACCCTGGCCATGACTGCCACTCCGATATCCCCCACATGGTTCCCGACCACCGCACTTTCCAGAGCCAGGTAAAGAGATTCCTCCGTCACTCGCAGGAGATGACGGGTTTCATCATCCACCTCTCCCACCGGAAAGGTCCACGCCGAATCGGAGCACCAACCGTCCAGCCGGACTCCAACGTCGATGGAAAGGATGTCTCCCTCTTTCAGCTTGCGTCGGAAGCTGGGGATTCCGTGGACCACCTCCTCATTCACCGAGACGCAAACGCTCCCAGGAAAACCGTACAATCCTTTGAAGGCAGGGACGGCACCCTGGTGGGAGTGAATGAACTCGTCCGCGAAGCGGTCCACTTCCCCGGTGGTCGCACCGGGTCGGATACGAGGCCCGATCTCGTGGAAGAAGTCCGCAATGATCGCACCTCCCCGGGCGATCGTCTCGATCTCCCGTTCGCTCTTGAGCTGGATCATCTTCTGCCGGATCCTCTTCTACTGGAACATCTTCTGCTGGAACATCTTCTAAAGAGCCGCCCGGATCCCGTCCTGAATCTCCTCGACGGAACCCTCGCCCGGAATCTTCGCCAGGACCCCTTCCCGACCCTCGTAGAAACGGATGAGAGGTTCGGTCTGTTCAGCATAGACATTCAGCCGATTCTTGACGGTCTCGGGGTTGTCGTCCGGACGGTGGACGAGAGCCGCTCCACACTTGTCACAAATCCCTTCCTGGGCGGGGGAGTTCATGAAGACGTTGAAGACGCTCCCGCAGTCAGGGCAACTCCGGCGTCCAGCGATACGCTTCACAAGGACATCGTCGTCGGCCTCGAGGACCACGACCCGGTCCAGCGCCCGGTTCAGCTCTTCCAACACAGCATCCAAGGCTTCGGCCTGGGGCACCGTCCGGGGAAATCCGTCGAAGACTACTCCCTGTCCTTCCGGCAGGCCGGCCAGAGTGTCCTTGACCATGGCGACGATGAGCTCGTCTGGGACCAGCTCCCCGGCGTCCATGTACCTCTGGGCCTCTTGGCCCAGGGAAGTCCCTTCCCGACGGTTAGCCCGGAGGATGTCCCCGGTGGCCATATGCTTCCAGCTCTTCCCTTCAGCTAAAAGGACCCCCTGGGTGCCTTTGCCCACACCAGGGGGACCCAACAAAATCACATTCATCCCATTCTCCATTTGGTTATGCCGTCGCCACCCATCTTGGTGAGGATACTCCAACTGGGTGGATTTTCGGGGCGCCGGCCTCTGGGAATAGGGCCGCCGCCGGAGCCTACATATAGCGCCCTCTCCCCCGCATCTTCACCCGACCCTTCTTCATAAAGCCATCGTAGTGACGGAGCATCAGGTGCTGTTGGGCTTGCTGGACCGTATCCAGGGCCACACCCACGACGATGAGGAGGCCAGTCCCTCCGAAGAAGAAGGTCTGGATGTTGAAGATGTCGAAGATAAAGAAGGGGGCCAGGGCGATGAGGGCCAGGTAAATGGACCCGGGAAGTGTCACTCGGGTGAGAACCCGATCGATGTATTCAGCGGTCCGGGCCCCGGGTTTCACACCGGGAATGAACCCCCCCTGCTTCTTCAGGTTCTCCGCCAAGTCCACAGGATTGAAGATGATGGCGGTGTAGAAGTAGGTGAAGAAGACGATGAGGAGCCCATACGTGATGTAGTAGACCGGCGTTTGGGGCTGAAAGAGATCCGCCAAACTCTGCATGAAGGTGGAATTGGAAAAGGCAGCCGCAGTCCCAGGCACCACAATGAAGGCCTGGGCGAAGATGATGGGCATCACCCCGGCAGAATTCACCCGGAGGGGAATGAAGCTCTTCTGACCCTCTTGGATCCGACCCCGGCCAACCACCTTCCTGGGAATCTGGACCGGGATCTTCCGAGCCCCCATGGTCATGGCCACGACACCAGCCGTAATCCCGATGAGGACCGCCAGGAGAGCCACGATTGCGACAGGGCCGATCTCACCCAACCTCATAGCCTCGAAGGTCCGTGCCACAGCCGCCGGGAACCCTTCGATGATCCCGAAGAAGATCAGGAGGCTCATGCCGTTCCCGATTCCCCGCTCGGTGATCTGCTCTCCCAGCCACATGATGAAGAGGGCACCGACCGTCAGGACCATGACTGTAGTGAAGATAAAGGCGGGGCCCGGCGTCTGAACCGCCCCTGGAAGGCTCCCGAGGAACACGGAATAGCCATAGGCCTGGACGGCGCTGAGGCCCACCGTGGTATAGCGGGTCCACTGGGTGATCTTCTTCCGCCCCTTTTCCCCCTCCTTCTGAAGCTTCTCGATGGTGGGGAAGACCGCCGCCATGAGCTGGAACATGATGGAGGCGGAAATGTAGGGCATGATTCCAAGGGCGAAGATGGTCGCCCGTGACAACCCACCTCCCACGAACATGTCGTAGATCCCCAGGAAGGTATCCTGGAGCTGTCCGAACTGCTCCTTGAGGGCCCCCACGTCCAAGCCGGGGACGGTGATATGGGCCCCCACCCGGTATATGAGGAGCATGAGGAGGGTGAAGAGGATCTTGTCTTTGAGCTCCGGCACTCG
>JAUXEE010000084.1 GCA_030618065.1 Gemmatimonadota bacterium | reverse complement strand
GGTATTGGGGGGGATTCTCGGGGCCAAGATCTACTATGTGCTCCTGAACTTCCCTCGGTTGATCGAGGACCCGGCCGGCTTGATCTTTGCCAGAGCTGGGCTGGTGTGGTATGGAGGCTTCCTGGGCGGTCTCGCACTGGTGATTTGGCAGATCCGAAGGCAGAAGCTCCACCTTGCCAGTCAGGCCGACATGATTGCGCCAGGCCTTTCCTTGGGCTATGGGGTGGGGCGGATCGGCTGTTTCCTGGTCGGGGACGATTGGGGTCGCCCCACCGGGTCTTGGGTGGGGATCTCTTTCCCGCAGGGGGCTCCTCCGACCCGGGTGGATATCATCCAGAGAGAGTTCGGCATCCAGGTGGACCCGGATCTCATCGCCCGGTATGGCGAGTTCGTGCCTGTCCACCCGACCCAACTGTATGAGGTCGGCCTCTCCCTCCTGATCTTCGCCTTTCTTTGGTCGGTCCGAAAGCACCACCATGCCAAGGGCTGGCTCTTCATGGTCTGGCTGAGTCTGGCGGGGGTCGAGCGCTTTCTGGTGGAGTTCTTTCGCGCGAAAGATGACCGTTTTTTTGGATTTCTCACTCTGGCCCAGGTCATTAGCTTGATGCTTGTGCTCGTGGGAGTGTTGGGAATCACGAGGCTCCGAGCATCCCGTCCAATCACCGGAGGAAGCCCCGCCGAGGCTGAGACGTAAGGTATTGATGCTGACCATTCTCCACGGCTCGGACCTGCATTTCGGCAAGCCTTTCGATGCCAAGGTTGCCGGCGTCTTTCTGCAGGCCATCCGGGATCTCTCCCCGGACCTCATCGTGCTCTCCGGGGACTTCACTCAGCGGGCGAAGGTCAGGGAATTCCAGGAGGCCCGGGACTTTCTCCGGGGGTTACCCGATGCGCCCGTCGTGGTGACTCCGGGGAACCACGATGTGCCTCTCTACCGAGTGTGGGAACGGCTCTTCGCCCCTCTCAGGAATTACCGGGAGTTCATCTCCCAGGAGTTGGACACCGTCACGGCCGTAAAGGGCGCGACGGTGGTTTCCCTGAACACCACAGCTCCTCTCCGGGCCATCGTCAACGGTCGCATTCGGGATCGGCAGCTCCTTTTCGCCGCCCATGCCTTCCATGATGCCCCCGAGGGGGAGCTGAGAGTGGTGGTGCTTCATCATCACCTGGCCCCGGCCCCGGACTACGAGTCCGACCAGGTCCTTCCCGGGTTCCAAAGATATTTGGACGCTTTCAGCAAGATGAAGGTGGAGTTGATCCTGGGCGGACATCTCCATCGTGCCTACATCGCCAACTCCCTGGACACTTTCCCCGCGGGGGAGGGGAGGAAGGGGATCGTCATCGCCCATTCGGGAACGACGACATCCCGGAGAGGAAGGGCCAGGGAGAGGAAGAAGAACAGCTTCAATCTGATAGGAATAGCTGGGGACCGCATGGTGATCACCCACTATCTTTTTGTTGGCGAAGAGGGTGGTTTTGTTCCCGTCGGAACCCATGCCTTCCCGAGGGAGGCCGGTTTCCTTGGGGAAGAGGAGGGGCCGGGATGAGGAGGAGGTCCTCCCTCTTGTTGCTGGCAGGCGCCCTGAGCCTATCGCTCATGGCGCAGGAGCCTCTCTCCGGGCAGATCGGCCTTCAAGAGGTGACCAGCCTCCGTTTCCAAGGGAATCGTCAGGTCCCGAATGAGGTGCTCGCCAACGCCATCATCACCCGCGAAACAGAGTGCAGGTCCTTCCTCTTTCAGCTCATTCCCTTCTGTCTGGCCGGGGCCGACTTCTCCCTGGACCCCTACTTCCTGAGCGAACGTGAATTCAGGAGGGATGCGGCCCGGGTCCAGCTCTTTTACTACCAGCGAGGCTTCCGCGAAACGGTAGTGGATACCCTTCTCAACCGGCCCAACGAGAATGAGGTCCGGATCACCTTCCAGATCCAGGAGGGAGAGCCCATCCGGGTCGTGGAGGTGAACTTCCGAGGGGCGGAAGAGCTCTCCGACTCCTCGGTTCTGGAGGATCTGCCCCTCCGGGTGGGTGAGCCGCTGAGCTTGATCGCCCTGGACGCTACCCGGGACACGCTGGAGACCCGGTTCAGGAACCGGGGGTTTCCCCATGTGGATGTGCTGCGTAACTACGACATCCCCAGCGAGACTCCCTACGAAGCCCAGGTGACCTTTGACCTCTATCCCGGTCCATTGACCCGGTTCGGCCCGGTAAGGGTGGATATCAGCGCGACCCAGGGGAGGGAACCGACGATGGATGCGGCCGTCGTTCGGCGTATGCTCCCCTTCAAGGAGGGGGACCTATACCAGGAGGACCTCCAGTTCGCCGGCCAGCGGAACTTGTACAACCTGGACATCTTCCGGTTTGTGAACTTTGTTCCCGATACTCTCTTGGCCGTGGACTCCATCCTTCCGCTCACCATTCAGGTCCAGGAGGATGACCTCCATAGGGTCCGAACCGGCGGAGGGCTCAGCACCGCCGAGTGCTTTATTCTCGAAGCCAGGTGGAACAGCCGGAACTTCTTCGGAGGCGCTCGCCGCCTGCAGGTCACGGGGAGGGTTTCCAACATCCTCGCCTCCCCTCTGGAGAGTACGCGCCTATGTAGGGGCGCGGGCACGGATGAATACGGCGAATTGACCGGGCTGATCTCCGCCGACTTCACCCAACCCTGGTTCTTCTCCCCTCGCAACTCCATCTCGGCCAGGCTTTTCGCTGAACGGCAGTCCATTCCTCCCGTCTTCGTTCGGGAAGCCGTGGGGATGAGCCTGGGCTTTTCCCGGACAGTGGCTGTCTCCACCCTTCTCGGCCTATCGTTCAGGCCCCAGCTATCGAGCCTCGACGCCGCAGAGGTGTTCTTCTGCTCCACCTACCTTATCTGCACTTCTGAAGAGATCGAGCTACTCAAGGAATCCAATCTTCTCTCCCCGGTGGGGATCTCCTTCTCCCAGGACAGGCGGAACCAGGCTCTCAGCCCCACTCGAGGGTATTCGGCGGTGGTGGATTTTGAGCACGCCGGGGACTGGACCGGTTCCGACTTCCGCTACACACGGGTGATATCTGAAGCCACCTGGCACACTCAGGGTCGGAGCCGGGGGGTTTTCGGCGCCCGGCTGCGGGCTGGATGGGTGAGTGCCGAGGGGTTTGGGGGCCTGGGTCAGGACCAGGCATCGAGTGAAATCGTGCATCCTGAGAAACGGCTCTTCGCGGGGGGCGCCAACAGCGTTCGAGGTTTTGGCCAGAACCGACTGGGCCCCCGGGTCCTCTATCTCGAGGACGTTGAGACGTTGATGAGGCCCCGCGGAGACATCGTCCCATGCACTCCAACGGAAGTGGCGGATCTCACCTGTGACGCCGGGGTGCTGGGCGATGACGACTTTCTTCCTCGCCCAACGGGTGGCACGAGACTCCTCGAGGGGAGTCTCGAGGTCAGGTTTCCCGTAGCCGGGCAGCTGTGGGAGGGCGCGACCTTTCTGGATTTCGGGCAGGTGTGGGACGAGGACGCGACGCCCGCTCTGGCCGATCTGGAGTTCACGCCCGGGTTCGGGATACGGTACTTCAGTCCTATCGGACCCGTCCGGGTTGACCTGGCCTACCGTTTCGGAGGTGGGGAAGAACTGCCGGTGGTGACGGAGAAGATCGAGCTCCGCCCGGGCGAATCTCCTGCCTTTGTCGTTCTCGATGACCTCGTCGTTCTGGAGAACCCGGTGCTCTGGGGTGAGGGCCTGGGTCCTTGGAATCTCCGCCGCTTCCAGCTCCACCTCTCCATCGGGCAGGCGTTCTGATGGGGGCCCGGGTGCAGGGGTTCAGTCGATTCGGCTTCCGTCTTGCCCTGGCGTTGGGGGCGATCCTCTTTCTTTTCCTGATTCTCGTCACCAAGACCCCGGCCGGGAAGGAGTGGGTCCTGAGGGAGGTCTTGGCTCAGATCGGCGGTGGGATTCGGGGGGAAATCGAGGTCCGGGGCATCTCCTCCCCTGGACTCCTCAGTGGGTTCACTTTTCAGGACGTTACGATTCGTGGGGAGGATGGGAGGACCTTCCTCCAGGCTGATTCGGTTCGGGCCGGGGTCTCGGGCCCAGCGTTGCTCCGGGGAGATCTGATCCTGACGGGGGTCGTGTTCTGGCGCCCCCGACTCACGCTGGAACGTTTCCCTGGCCAGGACCAGATGAACGCCGTCTCCATCTTCCTCGGCGTGCCCCTCCCCGATTCCCTGGCCGGCGCGGGGGACACCTTGTCTGGGAAGTCCGGCGACGAGGAGGATGGGCCCAGGCGGACCATCGTCCTCCAGGATGCGGAACTTCACCAGGGTTCTATGGATATCCTCTTGCCCTTGGCCCCGGACCGGCGAGGCTCGGACAGGATATTGGTGGAGCCGGGCCCCGACGGTCGTCCCGCCTTCCGTCGATTGAGCTTTCGGGAAATCGAGCTCGAGTTGGGGCAGGCCGTCCTGAGGGCGCCGGGGCAACGAGGTGAGCGCTTCGAAGTCCGGAAGCTCTCCTTCGTCGGGGAGGTGTGGCCGGAACCCTTCCGGGTCACCGCGGCCGAGGGTGATATTCGGCGAGAGGGAGACCGGCTCCTGGCCTCACTGAGGACCCTGAACCTGCCAAGCTCCCGAACCCATGGGCGGGTGGATGTCCGATGGGGGGAGGAAAGGGGGATTCGGGTGGCCGTTCAGGGGGAGGCTGATCCCCTTGCTCTTGAAGATCTCTTCTTCATCGAAGATCGCCTCCCCCGGGGGAATGCCCGAGGTCCCTTCGGATTGGAGCTGAGCGACGACGGAGTTCTGCTGGACTTCCAGGACACGGAGATCACCTCGGACCAGGGCAGAATCAAAGCTCGCGGGGGCCTCTTCCTGGGAGAAGAGATCGGGTTCAGGGATCTCGCCCTGGAGATGAGTGATCTGGACCTGGCGGTGACCGACCCCTGGGTCGTGGACACACTGTCCCTCCGGGGGCGGGTGGAAGGCGATCTCACCCTGGCCGGCAACCTGGACCAACTCCAGGTAGAGGGATTGGTCCATCTCACCGATCCGGATTCAGTAGGGGTGATGACGGCGGATATCTCGGGTCGCATGGGCTTTCGGGGGGGGTTCAGCGCCTCCTCACTCCATTTGACACTGGCTCCCCTTGAATGGGGGACATTGGCCAGCGTCTCTCCTGCCATGACCCTCAGGGGCCCCGGCGCTCTCCGGCTGGTCCTCACAGGCTCTCTCCTGGGCGACGGCCTCGGCATCGATGCTGAGCTTACACACGTTCCCACGGGCGGGGGTGCTGCCAACTTGGTGGGTTTGGAGCCGGGTGGTGTGGTGGTCCCGAGCCCGGCAGGAGGGGCCAGTCGAGTGACGGTGGAGGGCTGGGTCCGGCAAGACTCCACCGACCTCTTCCTGGACCTCACCGGAAAGCTGAGTCCCCTCTCCCTCACCACACTTCGGCAGAGTTTCCCCGCCCTTCCTCTTGAAGGGGAGTACACCGGAACGGTCGAGCTTCGGGGTCCCATCTCCGAATTGGCGGTGGAGGCGGAGCTGGACACCTCCGGTGGGCCCATATCCGTGAATGCCCGCTTCGATGCCCGTAGGGTGGCAGAGAGCTATATGGTGGAGGCCGAGGTAGAGGAGGAGTTCGTCCTTTCCAACCTCCTCCCATCCCTTCCCGAACCCACCCGGCTCATCGGAACGGTTTCCATCGTCGGGCGGGGCTTTTCCCTGGATTCCCTTCAAGGAGATGCCAGAGTCGTCGTGCGCCAAGGTCGTGTGGGTTTCCTGGAGGTGGACTCCGCGGTCATGGAGGCCAGGATCCAGGATGGCGTTCTCCTTCTTCAGGATCTTGTAGCAGAGAGTGAACTCGGCCGTTTGGAGGGTAGTGGGTTTTTCGGGGTGGCCTCGGCAGCACCCCCGGGTGAACTCACCATTCAGATTCAGAGTGAGTCTCTGGAGGCTTTACGGCCCTTCCTCATGGAGGAGCCGGGTTTGATTCTGGACGAGCTCAGTCCCTTCCAGAGGGATTTGTTGACCAGGGAAGGAGTGGATCTGGGCACCCTTTCCACCGCTGCTGAAGTCGCGGTGGACGGATCCATCCAGGGAAATGCTGTATTCCGGGGTGGTTTCAGAGGATTCACAGGTGAGGGGACGCTGGACTTTCAGAACCTTCGCTTCCGAACCGACTACGTGGAATCCGGCGCCCTCACCTTCTCCGTGGAAGATCTCCCGGGAGACGAAGGGAGGATTCGAGCACAGATCCGAACCGACTCCCTGAATATTCGATCCCTCGGCTTCCAGGCTGGGGATGCGGAAGTGAATATCGGGAGATCGAATGGACGTTTGCGAATCACGGCCATCCGGTCTCCTGAAGAGCGGTACAGTGCACAGGGCACCTATGCTCTGGACTCCCTGGTGGGGGGAATCGTGAACGTGGACGAGCTCACCTTCCACTTCGATACCGTGCGATGGAACCTTGGGGGGCCCGCTTCCTTCGCATGGAGCCCGGAGGGCTACCGGGTTCGTGATTTTCAGATCATCCGCCCGGGGACCGGAACCATGCGGCTACGGGCCGATGGCTTCCTTCCTTTGGAGGGGGGAGGGGAGGGAGACTTCCAGCTCGAGGTGGAGCGGCTGGATCTTTCCCGGTTGGCTCGGATCGTCCAGATGGAGACACCGCTGGAAGGACTCGTCGACTTTGAGGGTCGAATGACCGGGTCACATGGTCGCCCGGAGATCGTCGGAACCGTTTCCGGTCAGGAGCTCAGGTACGGCGATTTTTCCTTGGGTAGCCTCGAGTCGGATCTGGGCTTCCATGAACAGCGGGTCACCTTGGATCTGACGGCTTCCGACGGTGGACGGGAGGTCCTTTCGGCGAGTGGCTTCTTTCCTGCGGATCTGAGGATCGAGCCGGATAGCTCGAGGATTCCCGACGCTCCCGTGAAGCTGAGAGTCGCGGCGGATTCCTTTCCCGCGGCCATCGCCCTGGCGTTCCTGAAATCCCTGGAAGAGGTGGAGGGCACTCTCTCCGGGAACCTGCACTTTGCCGGCACTTCGGCCAATCTGGAGCCCACCGGGGATCTTTACCTGGCTGGTGGATCGGCCCTCTTCCCGGCTCTCGGGGTCCGCCATGGAGGGGTGGAGGTTCACCTTGGTCTTACCCCTGATGGTGTGGTGGCGGTGGATGGCTCCTTCCTGTCGGGTGGCCGGGCCCAAGTCACCGGTACGGTTACCCTGGCGGACCCTCTTTCCGATCCTGAATTGAACCTCAGAGTGCAGGCCCAGGACTTTTTGGCGGTGAATCGCCGGGACGTTCAAGCTCGCCTGTCCGGGTATGTGGATGTCACCCAGAGCTACCGGCGACCCTTTGTGAGAGGTGCCCTCACCGTGGAGCAGGGAGTGCTCATGGTGGAGGAGATCGCCCGAAGTGTGGAAGTGGTGGACCTCTCCGATCCGGCCTTCTTCAATGTGGTCGATACCACTCTGGTGACCCTTCGCCCCATCATCCAAGCCAGCCAGATCCCCTTCCTTCAGAATCTCCGGCTGGCTGTGGATCTGACCATGGCTCAGGACGGCTGGCTCAGAGGGCGGGAACTGAACGTGGAGATGGCCGGGAATCTGGGAGTTTCCTGGGACCGAACCAAACGAGATTTGACCTTCC
>JAUXEE010000107.1 GCA_030618065.1 Gemmatimonadota bacterium | reverse complement strand
CAGCTATCCACCCCGTGGTACAGAGCCTTGGAGCCGGCCACGTTGGTGCCCCCGGCACAGAGGAGGCGGGCCACCAGCTTGTTGGCCTCACCGGCAGCCACACCCAGAACGGCCGCCACATCTTCGACATCCTCGGCTCCCATGACGGTGCATCCGGCCGGGGCCACCTCACCCTTCACCGCGGCTTCGGCGAATGCCCGGCATCCGGCAAAACCACAGGCCCCGCAATTCGCCCCGGGGAGAACCTCCTCGACGGCATCGATCCTGGGATCCTCCCAAACGCTGAGCTTGGCGTTGGCCAGGGCGATGAGGGTCCCGAAAGTGAGGCCCACGCCACCCAGGATGGCCACGGATGTCAGGATCAACGACAAGTCCATTTCGCCCCTATCCCCTCCTCTTCATCTACTCTTCGTTCCTTACTCAGATACCGGTGAAGTTGGCCTGATGTCAGACGCCGGTGAAGTTGGCTTGATGAATGAGCCAGGATGCCAGTTGCCCCGCTTCATCCATGGGCGGAGCCCCGGACCCGGACTCTACCTCCATAGTCGCCATCGCTTCCACGCTGGCAGTCATGGAAGCCAGTTGCCTGAGCTCCTCCACCTGCTGGAAGGCTGAGATGGCTCCAAGGGCCCTCTTCGGTTCCTTCTCCGGGAGATACTCCACGTTCAGGCGCTCATTCAGGCCTTTCCCTTCACCCGGGACGTGGGTGAACTTCGCGGCACCCTCCGGCATGAGAGCGGCCACCCCCGGCCCCGGAGAAGCTGCCAGAGCCGAAAGCTGAGTCGGGTCATCCGTCTGAATGACGGTGACCCCGGGGGTGATGAGGCGGACCAGAGGCGCTGGAGCCGCCGGGCCATTCACCACCAGGACGATTTTCTGGGATCCCTCCAGCAGCTCTCCCAGCGACGCCGCCCTCAGGTCCTGTCCCTCGACCTCGATTACGATGGGCGGTGAACAGCCCCGCTCGGCCCTGTTCCACAGGTTGGGGGGGAACCGTTCCAGAGCATCTTCCACACCCTCGGGAGGGGCGATGTCATGAAGGGCCCACTCCACCGAGCGGGCAGCTCCAAAAGCGACCCCGACCCTTCCGAGAGCGGCAAAGACGGTGCCCCGCAGGTACCCGTCCAGGGGAACCTTGGCCGTGAAGATCTCGTCTCCGGCCTTCTTCAAATCCATGAGGGCCTCAAAAGCACTCTGGATCTTCCTTCTCGTCTCTTCCCCCAGCGTTTCGTTGACTCCGATCACCGGAGCGAGACGCTCGAGGTCGATCCTCCCTGCGGCGAAGGGCCCAAGCTCGTGGGCCAGCCTCACCTGTGGGTTCTCGTTGACTCCCCGTTCCCGTTCCAGAACCCCCCGAACTTCCTCCGCGGACATGGCCACGGAGGAAACGAAGAAATCTTTCGTGTCGGAGATGGCTTCCAGAGCCTGGGCAATCCGGTCCTCAGACGGCATAGCGGTCGAACTCCTGATCCAGGACGCTCAGCTTCTCCTCCGCCGTGAGGGTCGGCAGGTGCCGGGTCTCCTCGTAGCGGGGCCGGGATTCATCCCGGAAGTACACACCGATGCGGACCTTGGACTGGTCCTCGGCGAACCTCCGGGCAGCATCGATATCCGTTGGGTCATGGTAGACCCGGTCCTTGTAGACCCCCTCGAGGTCCTTCGCCTCCACTCCGTCCGGATGAACCAGAAGCTCGATCCTCTCCGGATCCGTGATAGCATCCTCGAAAAGTTTCGGTAGGTAGGCCGGGCAGCGTTGGAGGATCCGGACAAAGGAGAAGCCTTTGTGGTGGAAGGCTTCCTTCAGAGTGGCAAAGAGGTGGGAGGGGACCCACTCCACCGTCTGGGCCACGAAAGAAGCGTTGGTCACCCCCAGCGTCACCGACAGTGGGTTCATGGGCGGAAGCCAGCTCCCCTGGGGTTGGGTGTTGGACTTCTGGCCCTGGGGGGTGGTTGGGGAGGTCTGCATCTTCGTCAGACCGTAGATGTTGTTGTCCAGCAGGAGGGCCACCATATCGATGTTGTAGCGGATGGCATGAACCCAGTGGCCGGCTCCGATGGACACGCAGTCACCGTCGCCCATGACGGCGAAGACCTCCAGGTCCGGCCGGTTGAGCTTGATTCCCGTGGAGATGGGGAGGGCCCGGCCGTGGGTCCCATGGAATCCGTACGTTTTCATGTAGTGGGGGAAGCGGCTCGAGCAGCCGATTCCCGAAACGAAGACGGTGTCTTCAGGTTTGAGCTGCTCTTCCGTCAACAGCCGCTGGACAGCGGTGAGGACCGAGTGGTCGCCACAGCCTGGACACCACCGGGCAACGGCAGCCTCATAGTCGCCCATTTTGAATTCTCGATCGTCCGCCTCGGCGAGGTGGAGGAGAGAACATGCGCTGCTCAAGAGACACCTCCTTCTGGCATCTTTTCACGGATGGCATTTAGAATGGCTCCGGGCCGGAGTGGTTCTCCGAGGACCCTGGTCCAACAATCCACATCGACCAGAATGTGGGCCCTTAGGAGCCAGGCCAGCTGGCCTAACCGGCGGTTTTCCGGCGTGATGTAGGGGTCGTCGGGTTCATCGGAGTAGTTGATTTCGATGGTGACGACCTTCTTAAACCTGCTGAAAATCTCCTTCAACCCTGGCTCGAGGGGGGAGAGGAAGGTCAGATGTAGGTTGGACACGCTGAGCCCCTCCTCCCGAGCCTCCTCTACGGCCTCTTCGATAGCCCCCTTGGTGCTCCCCCACCCCACCACCAGCATGTCCCCTTCTTCGGGACCATTTACACTGGGCGGTTTCAGCGTCGACTGGAAAACGGCGAGCTTCCGGCTCCGCATGGCGGAAGCTCGCTGGTTGATCTCCGAGTCGTAAGCGACCTTGCTCCCCTCATCGTGGGCCAAACCCGTGAGAGTATGCATCCCACCGGGGGAGCCCGGGATGAAGCGCCGTGAAAGCCCTGTCTGAGGATCCCAATCATAGGGCCGCAGCCCTTCAGGGATCGGGGAAAGATCGGGCGGAGCCGCAACCCAGGACGGATCCAGCTCCGGCCTCGGGAAAGGGGAAACTCCCGTTGCCAGGTTAGCGTCGGAAAGGACCATTACCACGGTCCGGAAGGCCTCGGCGATCTTACGAGCCGTGATCATCGAGTAGAAACACTCCTCGATGGTGGCCGGAGCTATGACAACCCGGGGCGCGTCCCCGGGCTGCCCATACAATGCCGCGAGCAGGTCGGACTGCTCCACCTTCGTGGGAAGACCGGTGCTGGGCCCGCCCCGCTGGACATCCACCACCACCAGGGGGATCTCCGTCATGATGGCCAGGCCGATGAACTCGGTCTTCAGCGCCAAACCGGGACCGGAGGTGATGGTGAAGGCGCATTTCCCTGACCAGGAGGCCCCGATGGCCACCCCGGCCGCCGCGATTTCGTCTTCCGCCTGGTGCAGGAGACCCCCGAACTTCAGGAATTCTTCGCCCAAGTGGTGGGAAACCGAAGTGGCTGGTGTGATGGGGTACATGGCTGCCAGATCCATCCCGGAGGCCACAGCGCCCATGGCGAGGGCTTCGTTTCCGTTCATTACAACGTGGGGGCGGTCGTCCCCGATCGGCCGAACCTCGAATCCGAATCCCAGGTTTTCGGCAGCCCAACTGAAGCCCGCGTTTAGGAGCTCCACGTTCCGATCGGTGATCTCCTGGGCTTTCTTCCGGAAGGTGTCGGCAATCTGGGCCGCGGCCAACTCCAGGTCCCGATCGTAGAGATAACAGAGGAGCCCCAGAACCCACATGTTCTTACCCCGCCTGGGGTTGTCCACGATTTTGAGACACTCCTCCTCCATGGGGATCTCGATGATCCGGTAATTCCGGTCGGAGACCTCCTCCATGGCATCCACCCATTGCTGGCGGATATCCTCGTCCGTGTGGTCCTTCCACATGTTTTCGATGAGAACGATGGCGTCATCTTCCAACGCATCCAGGCGGTGCCGAGCCAAGAGAACCTGATCGTTCAACGCCACGACGACCTTGGATCGGTCTCCCCAGTTCGTCACTGGCACCGACCCAATCCGGATGCGGTTTCCGCTGGCCCCGGCGGGAAGCCTGGGGGGCGGCTGAATTTCGGCTGGAATGATCTCCACCGTCCAAACCCCGTTTCCCATCTTCGCGGAAATCGCGCCGAAAATCTGAGCACATTTCTGGGCACCCTCTCCTGGGTCGGAGACGATTTCCACAGTGCTCATTTTCGCTTGTGTAATCTGCCTACCCTTTGGCGAGCCTTTTCCCCCAGAAGCGTCGGCCCCAACGATGGGGAGCTTCGTCTCCATAATTCACCTTTGTTGGTCTCGGTAAGCATGCCCCCGGGATCAGGAACAGAGCCCGGGGGCGGACAACCCCACCACCCCCTCAGCTTATTTCATGCCAACGCAAGAGAAGGGGGGCCGGGGCTGGAGACAAGTCTGTATTTACGGATGAAATAGGGCGGTAGCCGGGGACTGTCGGAAAAGGACCGAAAGAAGGGTTAATCCACGGTTTTCCACCGGGAGACAAATTGTCCAATTATCGGACCAGGGAAAGGCGGCTCGCCCGCCTGTCCGCCCATTTCCGCAGGCAGAATCCCCGGTTGGCGGCGGCAGGTCGGGGGCCTATTCTTCATGGGTGAAACGTGGTCCGCCGTCCACCGGGTTCGGCAGCCTTTCACTTTGGAGACTTCGGCAGCCCCTCGCTTTGGAGAGTACAGTGACCCGTCCAGACCAATGCAGAGTCTTCGCCCCGGGTTCCATCGGCAATCTGGCGTGCGGCTTCGACGTGTTGGGGTTGGCCTTGGAGGGCCCCGGCGACGAGGTGATTGCACGACGGGTTTCCGAGCCCGGGCTCCGGATCATCTCCATCCATGGGGACGAGGGACGCCTTTCCAAGGAAGTGGAGGAGAACACCGCCGGCGCCGCAGTCAGGGCCCTCCTGGCCGAAGTGGAACTCCGTGTGGGCGTGGAACTCGAGCTCCACAAGGGCCTCCCCCTGGCGGGCGGCATGGGAGGAAGCGCCGCCAGCGCCGTGGCAGCGGTCGTGGCGGTGAACGAGCTTCTCGGTGCCGGATTGGGCCCCGATGCCCTCCTCCGGCACGCCCTGGTGGGGGAAACCGAGGCTGCCGGGGCACCCAGCCCCGACAACGCCGCCCCTTCCCTCCTGGGCGGAATCGTTCTTGTCCCTTCCTGGGAACCCCTCCGGGCAATCCAGTTGCAGGTGCCCCGGGATCTAGTGGCGGTCCACGTACACCCGCACATGGAGGTGGAGACGGAAGGCGCTCGGCGAATCTTGGGAGATCAGGTCTACCTCCCTGACGCCATCGCACAATGGGGGAATACCGCCGCCCTGGTGGCCGGCCTGTACCGGGAAGACTGGGAGCTTATCGCCCGGTCGGTGGAGGATAGGGTGGCCGAGCCCCTTCGGTCACCAGCCGTTCCGGCCTTTCAGGAGGTCAAGGATGCCGCCCTTTCCGCCGGCGCTCTTGCGGCCAGTCTTTCCGGGAGCGGCCCGTCCCTCTTCGCCTTATGCAGGGGACGAGAGCGAGCCGAAGCCGTGGGAGAAGAGATGGTGAGAGCCTTCCGAACCGCCGCCGGCCTCGACGCGGACCTCATCGTCTCTCCCGGGCGGGCTCCGGGCGCTCGAATCCTCCCTTCCTGATTCCTCATGGACTTCGTCAGCACCCGAGGGCAGGCACCCCCGGCAACTTTCCAGGAGGCGGTCTTTCACGGCCTCGCCCCTGACGGGGGCCTTTACATGCCCCGAGAACTCCCGGTTCTGACTTCCACCGCTCTGTCAGGGCTGGCGAAGAAGAGTTGGCCCGAACTGGCGTCCGTGGTGGCGGAAGCCCTCCTCTCCGGGGCCCTGGACCGGGTCACGCTGGATTCCCTGTCTACCGACGCTCTGGACTTTCCGGTGCCTTTGGTCCAGCTGGGGGAGAGGATCCACGTGCTGGAACTTTTCAGGGGTCCGACGTTGGCTTTCAAGGACGTGGGCGCCCGTTTCATGGCCCGGCTCGTGGCTCACTACCGACAGGAGTCCGATCCCCCCCTCACCGTCCTGACCGCGACTTCGGGGGACACAGGGGGCGCGGTCGCTCAGGCCTTTCTGGGGCTCCCCGGAATCAGGGTCGTGGTTCTCTTCCCCGACGGAAAGGTGACCCCCAGGCAGGAGCGTCAGTTTTCCACCCTCGGGGACAATGTCCATGCCGTCGCCATCCAGGGTGACTTCGACGATTGTCAACGGTTGGCGAAGGAGGCCTTTCAGGACCGAGTCCGCCTCGGACGCCAGACTTTGACCTCCGCCAACTCCATCAACGTCGGGCGTTTTCTCCCGCAAGCCACCTATTTCTTCGAGGCTTGGGCCCGTTTGCATGCAGCGAACACGAATAGAACGGATATTCTATTTTCGGTCCCTTCCGGAAATTTCGGAAACCTGGCTGCCGGCCTGCTGGCAAAGGCCATGGGGATGGCGGGGGTTTCCTTTCTGGCGGCCACCAACCTGAATGACGTGGTTCCGGAATACCTTCGGACCGGCCACTTCGCACCCCGGTCCTCCACCCCCACCCTGTCCACGGCCATGGACGTGGGGAACCCGAGCAACTTTGACCGGATCCTCCACATGTACGGCGGAAGAAGAGAGGCTCTTCGAGGGGATGTGGTGGGACGCGTGGTGACGGACGCTGAAACCCAGGAGTGCATCCGCCGGGTCCATGGGGAAACAGGTTACATCCTGGACCCACACTCAGCCGTGGGCTTTGCCGCCCTCGAGAAGGAAATTGAGACCCGGCCGGGCATCACCGGGGTGGTCCTGGCCACAGCCCATCCTGCGAAGTTCGCCGAAGTGGTGGAACCGGTGCTGAACGAGGCTCTCCCCATCCCCCCGGAGCTGTCCCGGTGCCTGGAGGGGGAGCGGAGGGTTATCCCCATGGAGCCCCGCTTGGACGCGTTGAGGGAAGTCCTGTAGGAGCCTGTCCAGGGAATAGGAGCCTATCCACGGATGGCAGT
>JAUXEE010000173.1 GCA_030618065.1 Gemmatimonadota bacterium | reverse complement strand
GGTAGGATGCCCCCATGGGCAAAGAGGCTACTCCCGACGATGAGCGCCGTTTCCCACTGGGCAAGTACGCCCGCAACCGGACCCCCGGGACGGAAGGCAGCTGCTCTACCTCTCTGCTGAGGTTCCAGGGAAGAGAGGAGGGAATCGAGTTCAACGATCTGTGATGCTTCCTCGAAGTCACCGAACCCACCCTCCGTCACGTACCGGAAGTCGAGATAGGCGTTCATCAACTCGTGGTTGCCGTTGAGATTGTGAACGGCTCCCCCGGCGGCTTCGGCTTCCTCCTTGAGGCGCTGAAAGAGCTTGAAGATCTCTTCCTCGTCGTCTCCTCGGTCAAGGATGTCTCCGGTCTGGATGACTACGAGTTCCCCGCCGATCCACCGGTCGTTTCCATCGATGGCTCCTCCCAGACGCAGGGCCGCTCGCGCCGCGGCAAGATCGCCATGAAGGTCCCCGATGGCGACGATGCGCTCCGGGGTTCCCAACGGTGGTTGAGACTCCTCTGTCCGTGGGGCGGTACCCTTGCAACCTGAAAGGAGTAGAGAGCCGAGGATCAGGACTCTGAAGAAGATGGGGAGGTGGGGGCGCATGGGTCGGTTCCTCCTGCTCGGCAGGATAGTAGTCGGTCTTTGAATCTACCGGGAAGGTAGCTCATCGTTTGGTGATCAAAAGGGGACGAGCCTGGAAGGAGCGGGCCCATGCGGCCGCATCCCCCCTTTCCCATCGGGCTTCAAGGGGTTGGGTTCCCCATCGCCGTGCGGGAGTACGCGAAAGGTTGCATCTTTTGTGCGGTCCAATTCTCCGGCGCGCCCAGGATGAGGTACGGAGTCCGCTGGTGGATCGACTCCGGCAACCGATTCCGGGAGGCTCGCCGCATGAAGGGCTGTTACGAAAAGTGACCTTTTCACCACCGGGTGCTTGAAGTGTTTCTCCGTCCGGGACGCTTCCCACCCTACGTCTGGACCTTCTTTGCCCTGGTAGTCGGCCTGGGGATGGGCGGTTTCTTCCCCCGGCCCTTCGAGCCGGTCGCCGACGCCACCTCCCTCCTGATCCGGGGCGTGGTGGCCGTGGTTCCCCTCCTCATCTTGGCGGCTCTCAGCCCGGCCATCGCCACCCTGGCCCGACGGGGCCGGGCGGGTCGCTTCGCCGGCTCCGTGGTGGCTTGGTACGTCGGTACTTCTGCCATCGCTGGGTTCCTGGCTCTGGTCACCTCGTCCCTCATCTTCCGCATCCCCTTTTCCACAGGGGAGGGGGGTGCATTTGCCGAGGCCATGGGGATGCTCAGGATGTTCGGTACCGGGGGCGCGTCACTGCCCTTGGTGGCGATCGTGGCCGGTGTCCTCCTGGGCCTCTTCGGCGCCAGGCACGATCCCACGTACGCCGTCCTGGCCCGCATTGCCAGGGGCATCGAGGGCGCGGGCCACAGGCTGGGCTATGTGCTGCTTCCCTTGATCCTTCTCTTCGGGGTTACCCTGGGGGTTCGGTTCGGCGCCCGGACGGGCATCAGCCATTACCTATCCATGGCTGCGTATACGGCCCTCCTCTGCCTGATCTGGTGGGCCTTCTACACTTTTGTTCTGGTCCGGCGCCTGGGGAAGAGGGAAGTCGGGCCCGTTATCCGGGACTACTACCTTCCCACCGCCGTATTCGCGGCCGGGACCTGCTCATCTCTGGCGACCCTCCCGGTGAACCTGGCCAATGTGAAGAAGGTGGGGGTCCGGGACGAAGTGGCGGATTTCGTGATTCCTTTCGGGGCAGTGGCGAATCTGGACGCCAGCGCACTGGCCTACCTGGCATACGGCCCCTTCGTTATCAGTCACGTGTTCGGATTCGAGTTGAGCTGGGTCACCATGTTGGCGGCCTGGCCGGCCATCGTCCTTTTCACTATCGCGGCTCCCGGCCTTCCGGCAGGCATGGGCACGGCCCTGTGGAGCGCGACCCTCTTCGCCAATGTCCTGGGCTTGGAGGGACAGGCTCAGGGGGACTTCATCGCCAGTTGGATTGCCCTCTCAGGTGGCATTCCCGACATGCTCCGGACCGCCACCAACTGTACCGACGATGGCTTCACCGCCATCATTTTCAACCACCATTTCGACGAATATTTCGGGAGACCCGATGGCTGATCAAAATGTTGGAATAGACGAGAAGGAGCTGACCCGGGGCGCCCGGCAGCTTGTGGAGGTCAACGGTCGTGTGGCAGAGGGCGAGCCCGTGGTCATCGTGACGGATCCGGAAATGGAGAGGTACGCGACCTTGGTGGCCGAGGCTGCCCGGGCCCGGGGAGCTGTGGTGACCACCTGTATCATGCCTGTCAGGGGCCAGGACGGACAGGAGCCTCCTGAGCCAGTGGCCAGGGCCATGGCCGAGGCCAGCGTGATCTTCTCCCCCGTCAGCATCTCCATCACCCACACACGAGCCATGAGGTCCGCCCTGGAGGCTGGGGCCCGGGCTATCCTGATGACGGCGTATACGGACGAGATCCTCACCAGTCCGGCCCTTTTGGAGACGGACTTTCAGGCTCAGGTCGCCATTTGTCACAAGATCGGGGACGCCTTCAGCAGGGGGAGCCAGCTTCGCCTCACCTCCCCGAAGGGAACAGATCTGACTTTTTCCATGGAGGGCCGGACCGCCAATGTCCTCACGAACCTTCCGGACCCGGGGCAGCTCGCCCCGGTCCCGGATATCGAAGTGAACGTGGTTCCGGTGACTGGAAGCGCCAACGGCCATCTGATCGCGGATGCCTCTATCCCGTATCTAGGGATCGGGATTCTGAAGGAACCCGTGGTGTGCACTATGGAGGATGGGTATATCACCAAGATGGAGGGGGGTCCGGAGGCGGACCGGCTGCGGGCGTACCTCTCATCGTTCGGGGACCGCAACTGCTTCAACGTGGCAGAGCTGGGCGTGGGTTTGAATCCCAACGCCCGCCTCACCGGCGAGATGCTGGAGGATGAGGGCGTCCTGGGAACCATCCACATCGGCATCGGGACCAGCCATACCCTCGGCGGTGAGATCGTCGCTCCCACTCACTACGATCTTCTCATGTGGGAGCCGACCATCGAGGTGGACGGCCGGGTCATCCAGCGGGACAAGGAGATCTTCGGGTGAGGCTGGACGCAGGCGTCCGGACGGAGGTGTCGGGGTGAAGCGAGGTGCTGCCATTCTGGTGAACGATTGCGCCGCTGTCCGACCCGGGGAGCAGGTGGCCGTCGTGTCCGACCCGGAACGACGGAGTATTGCCGATGCGCTTCTGGAAGCTGTCATGGCTGCGGGGGGGATTCCCAGCCTGATTCTTTCTCCAGCCCGAAGCATCGACAACGAGGAGCCGCCGTCCACCGTAGCCGCGGCCCTGGCCGGAGCGGATGTCGTTTTCCTCCCGGTGACGCTGGCTATGGCCCACACCCGTGCGGTCAGGGAAGCCATTGAGAGCGGTGGCAGGGTGGTTTCCATGACAGCGTTCACGGAGGGCATGATGAGGGCGGGTGGGCTCTTCACGGATTTCCGGGCACGGCAGCCCGTCTGTCAGGCCCTGGCGGCCCGTCTCACCAACGGCGCCCGGCTGCGAGTAACCAACCCCGCTGGAACCGACCTTTCCATGAGCCTGGAGGGAGTGACCGGAAACAGCCACGCCTGCCTTTTGGACGGACCGGGCTTCACCGCCGTTCCCAACATCGAAGCCAACTGCGCGCCGACCCAGGGAACGGCGTCGGGACGCTTGGTGGTGGACGGGAGCGTTCCCTACTACGGGGTGGGAGTCATTCGAAAGCCGGTTATCTTCACCATCGAGGACGGTTTCGTGACCGCAATCGAGGGGGGCGATCAGGCCCGGTTCCTCTCGGATCTCCTGGTGGCCCAAAACGACCGGTGGGTCTACAACGTCGCCCAGTTCGCCTTCGGGCTGAATCCGGATTGCGCCGGGTTCACCGGTGAGATGCTGAACGACGAAGGGGTGAACGGAACCATTCACATAGGAATAGGCACCTCCGCCAACCTGGGTGGGACCGTATCCGCCAAGACCCACTTCGACGCCATCATCAGGGAGCCCACCGTCAGGATCGACGACGAGGTCGTGGTCCGGGAGGGTGAGGTGCTGGTGGGCTTTTAACGCCCCCGAATTCCCTGGACAGTAGATTGCAGGAGTGAGTGGGTCCAGAGAAAAGGGGGACGAGATGACTCAGAAGAACGGGGAGAAGAAAGGAAGGATCGGCCGCACACGGGGGAACCGCATGCGGCGCGCCGATCCATATGGGGTGGGAAATCCCCCTTCGGTTCAAACGAACAGAGGGGGGGACAGTCCACCCTCATCCGGAGGAGTCTGAGATGAGTCTTTGGAGTAAGGTATTTGCATCGACCGTCTTTTGCGCTTCCCTCGCACTGGCTGGCTGTTACGTAGGGCACCCAATGGCAGCGTAAGGGGATTCCGGTTGCAGCTGTGAAGGAGTGGGTTGGGGCTGGGGGAGGTTGTGCAACCGGTCAAAAGAACAGACAGTGAGAAGCCTGCGGCGTAAAGGCGCCGCGGGCTTCACTTCACTGTGATGGTACCTCGCCCTCCGTGTCTGCGGATGTGGCGCCGTACAGCCCATCGGGAGCGGGTCGCGACCCGGCTCGGGGTGGCGACCCCCCTGATCATGCTCGGTGCGGGGTCGTCCTCGCCGTGCTTCGGGCCCTCCCACTCGAAGCCTCCCTCTTGGAGCGGCTGCTGGCGGCCGGAGCGGTCGGCAGCCTGTGGGGCCGAGCCCCGGCGCTGGGAAGCGGCCGGATGGAGCTGGGTGGTGGCCCAGATGGCCCGGATTGAAGGCGTCCCAGGTGTTCAGCTCGGTCATCACCCCCAGGTGGACGAACCAGTAGGCCTGAATGGCTTCCCAGAAGTCCCGCGGGGGATGGACTGGGATGTGCTCCGCCACCTGGGCGATGCAGAGCAGCCCTTCTCGCCGATCCGGGTCCGGTTCAACCTCCGCCACTTCCCGGGCCTTCAAGGCGTGCCGCTCCGCATAGAGAATGAGGGCTTCGGCAGCGATCTCCATGGCCCTCAGCTCTTGCTGCTTGGCGTAAGCCTCAGGATCATTCAGGAATTCCAGTCTTTCCAGAACGTCCTGAATGTCGGCGATGAAGTCCTGGAACCCCTTCCTGTAGATCTTGTCGTCCAAAACGGTGTGCCGCGGGGCCCGTTGCTCCATGAACTCAGTGAAGACCCCGGCCTCCTAGGCGGCCTTCCACTCCGGCGTCATCTCCCGCATGATCAGGTCTCGGAGGGTCCGGCCTCCCCAGTAGGGAATGATCTCATCCCTGCACAAAGCTTTCGCTTCCTGAGGCACGGCAAAGGAAATTTTCACCCTGGTGTCCAGGGCTTCCAGGTCATACGGCGTATGGCAACAGACCTCGGGATAGGTGGGCGCT